>DUEL01000127.1 GCA_011192125.1 Thermoflexia bacterium | reverse complement strand
GCCCCTTACGACGATCTCCCCCTCTACGACCGCTGGCTCCACGGCGGACCGTGGATGAGCGTCGAGACCTGCGCGGTCCACCTGAACCGATGGCTGCGGGCCGGCCATCCGGTGTTGGTCGCTGAGGTGGAGGGCCGAGTGGTCGGGGAGGCGGAGTTCGTCATCAATCCGGAGCCGTCCCCCTACGGCCCGGCCCTTCACCTCTCCCTCCTCTTCGTCCACGCCGACTACCGAGGCCAGGGGGTGGGCCGGGCGCTGGTGGAGGCAGGGGCCGCGCTGGCCCGGGAGCACGGCTGCGTGGTGCTGACCACTCAGCCGGAGCGAGAGGCGGAGCCTTTCTACCGACGGGTGGGGTTCGAGCCGTGGCTGTACCTGCGGGAGTGGCAGGCCCCGGCAGTCGAAGGGGAAACCCAGGCGGAGCCGGCCCATCACGCCCCCTACCCGGTCGATGCAGGAGTGGTGCTGCGGGCGGGTCGCTACCAGTGCGGCCGCCAGGCGTGGGACGACCTGCCCTTCCACCTGGCGCTGGCCGAGCACCAGCGGCTGCGATGGGGGCGCTGGCGGACGTCGCTGCCGGATGGCGGGGCAGCCTGGCTGGGGCTGCACGCCCAGCCGCTGGAGCCCTCCCAGGCCGACGGCTTCATCTGGGCCCCGCCGGAGGTCGACCTCAAGCCGCTGGTGAAGACGCTCCAACACCTGGCGGCCCGGCTGGGGTTCGCCTACGTGGACCTGTTGCTGGAAGAGCCGGAGGGGCGGGACCTGGCAACCGCGCAGGGCTTCGAGCCCCAGAACGACCTGACCCTCTGGCGCGGAGAAGGTTAGAACCACAGAGGCGCAGAGGACACAGGGTTCATCTCTCAAAATTTAGAGTTCCTCTGTGCTCTCTGTACCTCCGTGGTGAATCAATGGAGGTCAGAATGTCGAAGGAATTGCGGATGGAGGAGTTCGCTGCCCGGCCGGGAATTTCCGGCCTGGTCTTCCGTCCCCTGCGGGGGGAGGAGGACTACGGCGTCATCGCCGACGTGCTCAGCCGGAGCAACGAGGCGGACGGGATAGACTACATGGTCACCGTCGAGCAGGTCGCCAACTGGTTCGCCCACTGGAGCGACTTCGACCCTCAGCGCGACGCGATCTTCGCCGAGGTGAACGGCGAGCCGGTCGGGTACGGACGGGTCGGCTGGCGGCGGGAGGCGGATGGAGCCTGGATCTACAATCTCTATGTCGCCGTGGTCGCCGAGTACCGGCGGAGCGGGATCTGGGATGCGATGATGGATTACTGCGAGCGTCGGCTCCGGCAGATCGCCGCGGGCCACGATCTCGACGGCCCTCGCCTCCTCTCCGCCTACGCCGACGACCGGCAGCAGGCGTGGACCGAGCGGCTGCGCAGGCGCGGCTATCGCCCGGTGCGTTACTTCTATGAGATGATCCACGACCGGCTGGACGACCTCCCGCCCGCGCCTATGCCCCCCGGTCTGGAGATCCGCCCTGTGAAGCCGGAGCATTACCGCGCTGTGTGGGAGGCCAACGAGGAGGCCTTCCGCGACCACTGGGGATACTCCGAGTCGAAGGAGGAGGACTACCGCCGGTGGCTGACGCATCCTTACTTCGCCCCCGACTTGTGGCAGGTGGCCTGGGACGGGGACCAGGTGGCCGGTGTGGCGATCAACTTGATCGACGAAGAGGAGAACCGGAAGTTCAACCGCAGGCGGGGTTACGTGCACGACCTGAGCGTGCGTCGACCGTGGCGCGGGCGCGGCCTGGGCCGGGCCCTGCTGGTACGCAGCCTGGCGATGTTCCGGGATCGAGGGATGGCCGAGGTGACCCTCAACGTGGATACCGAGAACCCGACCGGAGCCCTCAGGCTGTATGAGAGCGTCGGCTTCCGCCCCGTGCACCGCAGTGCCGTCTGGCGGAAGCCGATGGGCGAGGAGGACACCAATGGCACAACTGATCCGTGAGATCCGGGCGTCCTACGCCTTCGTAGAGCGCAACTTCAACCTGGTCCGGCGGTACTGGGGATGGGAACTGGTCTGGCTGGCCTACTCCATCGCCTCCACCCTCTCCATCACCTACATCGGCGCGGGGATGGAGGCCATCTCCGGCGTCGAGGTGGACACCGACTACCTGATCCTCTACCTCCTCATCGGCACCCTGGTCTGGCGGTTCCTGGCCATCGTCTTCGACAACATCAGCGAGATGATCGCCTGGGAGCGGTGGGAGGGCACCATCGAGTACACCTTTATGGCCCCCATCACCCGGCTGACCCACATGATGGGCCAGACCATCTTCTCCATCCTCTACAGCCTGATCTTCACCGGCGTGATCCTGGGGGTGGTGACCCTGTTCTTCCACCTCGACCTGAGCGGGGCGAACCTGGCGGGGGCGACGGTGATGCTCCTGGCGGGCAGCCTCTCGTTCATCGGGCTGGGGGTCGTCGCCTCCGTGTTGCCGCTGCTGTTCCCGGAGCGGGGCGCGCAGATGACCAACGTAGTCCAGGCCATCTTCCTGCTCATCTCGGGGGTCTACTACCCCATCGAGGTCCTGCCGGCCTGGATCCAGCCGCTGGCCCGGCTCTCCCCGGCGACCTTCGTGCTGGAGGGGATGCGGGCGGCCCTGCTGAAGGGCGCGCCGACCGCCGCTCTGTGGCCCTACCTGTGGCCGCTGCTGGTGGCCGGGGCGGTCGCCATCCCGGTAGGGCTGTGGATCTTCCGGATGGGGGAGCGGTACGCCAAGCGGACGGGGAAACTGAAGCGGAACGGATAGCACTCACCAGCCTCCCGCAGGCCCCCGTGTGGCCTGCGGGAGGCTTCGATCACCGAAGCGTGGGCACGATCGCGCCGAAGAGGCCGTAGAGGGCTAGGGCAGCCAATCCCGCGACCAGCACGGCCTGGGCCGCCGCCCGTCGCCGTGGGGGCCCCGCCGCCAGGCCGAGCAGGCCGGCCAGCCCAAAGGCCGCCGCCATCGGGATCCGCGGCAGGTCCCCACGGACCACTCCCCACGTGCCCAGCGCGAGGCCCACAGCCCCGCACGCACCGGCCGCCCACAGGGCCGCCCGCCCGGAGAGGAGCCAGTCCAGCCCCAGCGCTCCCGCCAGGGCCAGGGGGATCAGGGCCGGGAAGAGGTACCGCCCCTGGTGCTGGACGAAGGTCCGGTTGTAAAACAGGTAGAGCGCTGTCGTCAGCAGGGCGGACGTGAGCAACACCCACGCCCCTTTCCGTTGTCCCTCGCTGAGGGCCGGACGTCGTCGGTCGAGCAGCCAGCCCAGGAAGCCGCCCGCCAGCAGGCCGGAGAAGAGGGCCAGCGCACCGTAGACCGCCGGTTGGAACGGGACCCCCATCCAGCCGAACTGGCCCCAGAAACTCTGGAATGTCGTGCGCAGGAAGCGGACCGCCCACCCGGTCCAGCCATACTGCGCGATCCACTCCGCGGTCCGTGGCTGGCCGACCACCACCTCGTTGTGCCGTGCCAGGGCCAGAGGGTCGGTCCAGCCGTAGAGGGCCGCGTTGTGGGCCAGCCACGGCGCGGCGGTCAGCGCCGCTGGCAGTGCCAGCCAACCAACGCGGCGGGCGAGGCCCCGCCAACGCTCTCCCTCATCCCACGCCCGCACCCCCACCGCCAACAGCGAGACCGGCAGCGCGACGTAGGCGGTCGTCTTGGTCAACACCGTCAGTCCCAGAAGGACACCCCATCCCAGGAGGTACCGTCGTCCGTCGTCCCTCCCCTGCACGTACCGGACCGCCGTCCACAGCGACGCCCCTACCATCAGTTCTGCCAGCGGGTCGTTGTTCACCCCCGCCATCATCGCCAGGTGCTGGGGCAGAAAGCCGATCAGACCGACAACCGTCAAGGCCACGCCGGACCGGTCGGGACATAGCGATCGGACCACGCCCCAGGCGGTCACCAGCACCCCCGCCCCCAGGAGCACGGAGAACAGCCGCAGGGGGAGCAGCGCGCCGTCGAAGAGGAGGTAAATCGGCGCAGCCAACAGGTAGTAGAGGGGCGGCTGGTGGTCCTCATAGGTCAGCGGCTCGATGGGGAGGGAGGGCGGAAACCCCGCAGCGACGATCCGCTCCAGGTACGCCTGGTCATAATCCCCCGGCTCCATCACCGGCAGATGTCCCGTCTCCGCCACGGTCCGAATGTAGTTGTAGTGGGCCGGTTCGTCGGGGACCTGCCAGGGCGGGGTGTAGACGGCGTAGAGGACGGCCAGGAGGAGGTAAAGAAGCAGGATGCAGGATGCAAGACACCGATCGTGGGTCATACCCCTCCTATCCCGTGGGGAAGAACATCCTCCACTCGTTGTACGCCGCGACGATCAGCAGGCCCAGGGCGATCAGGAGAACGACGACCTCCTGCCGGGACAGTCGGACCGCGCCGAATCTGCGGATCGAGGCCTTGCAGAAATCGCTTCACGCCGTTCTCCGCATCGCTAACGCTTAGCGGCGGTGGGGAGCGTGTCGAGCGTCTCCCCCCGCAGCGCCCGCCGCATCGCCTCCCGGTCGTCCCAGGGGTACTCCGTCGTGCCGAAGCACATCGACTGCTCGTGCCCCTTACCGCAGGCGATGACCACGTCGCCCGCGCGGGCCATCTGGCAGGCCCGCCGGATCGCCTCCCCGCGGTCGGGCACGCGGAAGAGGTCCACCCCCTCCCGCTTCCCCGCCTCCCGCGCGGCCGCCGCGCTGGCCTCGATGATCTCATCCAGGTCCTCGGTACGGGGATCCTCTGCGGTGAGGACCACCACATCGGCCAACTCCGCCGCGATCCGTCCCATCCACGGCCGCTTCTCCCGGTCCCGCAGCCCGGCGCAGCCGAAGACGACGATCACCCGTCCCTCGGCCATCTGCCGCGCCGTCCGCAGCGCCTGGGCCAGCGCATTGGGCGTGTGGGCGAAGTCGACGATGGCGAGGAAATCCTGCCCGGCCTCGATCCGCTCCATCCGCCCCGGCACGCCTCGGACCGCCGCCACTCCCTCCACGATCGCTTCGGGGTCCAGGCCCAACCCCACCGCCGTCGCCGCCGCCGCCAGGACGTTGCTCACGTTGTAGGCCCCCACCAGCGGGGTCTCGATCTCAACCTCGCCCTCCGGCAGCCGGATCGTGAACCGGGTCGCGTCGGCACCGTACACCACATCGTGGGCGACCACGTCCGCCTCGCCGCCTGCGGAGTAGGTCACCTGCCGGTCGGCGGGGATGGGGGAGAGGTACTCGTAGGAACGATCGTCCCGGTTCAGCACCGCCACCTTCGGCACGCCAGGCTTGCGGAACGAGGTCATCAGCCCCTTGAAGAGCCGCGCCTTCGCCTCCTGGTACGCCTCCAGCGTCCCGTGGAAGTCCAGGTGCTCGTGGGTGATGTTGGTCACCACCGCCACGTCGAAGTCGCAGCCCGCCACCCGGTGCTGGGCCAGTCCGTGGGAGGTGACCTCCAGGACGGCGTGGGTCGCGCCGGTCTCGACCATCCGCGCCAGGTATCGCTGCAGGTCGGGTGGATCCGGT
>DUEL01000126.1 GCA_011192125.1 Thermoflexia bacterium | reverse complement strand
GGTGGAGTGGCTCCACTTCCCGCCGCGGGAGGGGAAGTGGGCGTGGGGCTTCTCCTCCGCCTGCCGGGCCCGGCTGCGGCTGTTGTGGCAGGCGGGCTATCTGGACCGGCTCTGGCCCGACCGGTTCCACGGCCCTGCGGTCTACACCCTCGACCGCAGGGGGGTGGAGGCGCTGGCAGCCTACCGGGGCTTCCCATCCGACGGTTTGATCGGCCGGGGGCGGAAGGAGTTGAGCCCGCTCTTCCTCGAGCACGCGCTGGACGTGGCCCGCGTCTACGCCGCCGTGGCTGCCGCGCTGCGGGAAGTGCCCGAGGTCCACCTGGCCGACTTTCGGGGGGAGCACACCTTCCGCGGGCCGGGTGACCACGACCGGTTCCCTGACCCCGCCGACCCCCGGCGGACCCTTCCCGTCGTACCGGACGGCCTCTTCGTCCTGGAGCGGGCCGACGGGAAGCGGCGGTTGGTCTTCCTGGAGGTGGACCGGGGGACGATGGCCGTCCGGCGGGTGAGGGGGAAGGTGCGGGGGTATGGGGGGTACCGGGTGGGGGAAGGGCCGGGTCGGTTCCGGGCCCGGTTCGGCCATCCGCCGGTCTTCGTGGTGACCTGGGTGGGGAGGGACCGGCGGGGGAAAGAGCGGCTGCGGGAGGTGGTGGGGGAGGAGTGGGCGCGGTGGAGCGGGACGGGAGGAGGCGTCGTCCACCTCTTCCATGCCTTGCCCGACCTCACGCCGGAGACGGCGCTGGGGTGGGAAGATGGGGAGGGGAGGAAGGTTTCGCTCTTGGGGAGGAGATGACAGAAATCACCACCAATGGCAGGAGAGGGGAAACGAGGAAGCAAGGAAGCAAGGAAGCGAGGAAGCGAGGGGAGGGCAACGGCGGCAGCAGCGGCGGCGGCCGAAGAACCTGGCGAAAGAGAGGGATAACGGGAGGTGAAGGGTGCCGTTCTGGGCCTACGACCCCGAGGAGGAGGAGTGGATCGACATCCTGGCGTATCGGGAGCCCAAGGAGGAACTGGCCGGCCGCAAACTGGTCTGTCCCCACTGCGGGGTGGAGATGGTCATCCGCCACGGCCCCATCGTCATCCAGCACTTCGCCCATCGGATGCGCTGCCCCTACGCCGATTGGCGCAAACCTACTACTCCTGAGCACCACGCTGCGGTGACGACGCTCATCGAGACCCTCTCCCGGGACCCCTTCTGGGGGGTGGCCACCATCGAGCCCGGGCGGCCCTTGCCCGCAGCCCGCCGCATCCCCGACGTCCTGGCCACCTTCCCCGACGGCCTCCGGGTCGCCCACGAGTGCCAGATCTCCCCCATCACCCCCTACCGGTTGGACAGGCGCACGGCTGCCTACATTCGGGCCCGTATCCCCGTCTTCTGGTGGTTCCGCGCGGGCTACCTGGATGCCCGTCCACCCGACTTGAAGTGGACTGTCCTGGCCTGGCAGAGGGTGATCTTGGAACTGGGCATCGTCAAGCCGCCGCCGCCCGACCCGGCGGGCCACGCCTATCACACGATGCCGACGGAGGTGCGGCTCCTCGTCCGGTTCCCGGATCGGCCGGAGGTGTATCGCCTCGACGGCTCTCAGGGGCTTCCTTCGTGGGTACATCGGCGGGCGTGGCAGTGGGTGCTTTGGATGCCGGTGTATGACATGTGGAGGGGAATACGGGAGTGGTACGGTGCAGAGGCGGTGTACCGGCACCTGGGCCCGGTGTGGCGGGAGCGGTTCACGCCGGAGGACGTGGAGGGGATGCTGGTGGGGATGTGGGAGATCGGGGTGATGGCAGCGGGGCCGGAGGGGAGGTGGATGCCGCAGTACCTGCCGGATTTCGACTTCCGCCATTGGTCGCGGTGGCTGCGGGGGCAAAGGGGGGAAGAGGGTCTCCAGGAGAGCCCGTCGATCCTCTCAGTGCGGTACCACTGCGAGTGGTGGACGGAGCGGCTGGAGGGGGCCACCACGCCGGAGGAACTACGGGGAGTGGGAGAACAGATCCGGCTGACCGAACACAACCCGGAGGTGCGGGAGCGACTGCGGCCGGTCTACCGAAGACGGATGCGGGAACTCAAGAGGCGAGGTGATGGGCCTCGTATGGGAGGGATATGATCAATACTGAGCAGGCAGGGATCGCAAGAGTGGCTCACTCCAGTAGCGCTTTCAACACCTCTTGACGGAACTCGTAGTGGTCCTTATCCTGCAGGTCGCGCACGATGGCTTCCAAAGACGCTCGGTCTGCCATTCCTGCTCGCTTGCAGGCCAACAGAAAGGCCGGAATGTTGACCACAGCGAGACCCTGTTGTGCTGCCACCTGTCGCGCCTTATTATCGTTGGTCAGCAACATAGCATCAGGATGCCTCAATGCCAGGGCGATGCACTCCTGCTCCCCGGCACCCAGTCCTTGAAAAGCCTCTCGCTGGGTCAGGTCGCTCAAGAGGTTGGCATCCGGGGCCACAACCTCGAGCCATTCGGTGTCTACAAGGCGGGTCAAGAGGTCTGTTTGAGCGATCTCTCGATGGACTGCGGGCGGAATCCACACGACCTCGACGCGGAAAAGGTCCCGTACCAGATCCAGGCGCTCAATCTTAAGGAACGCGCTCAGGAAATCGGTGTCAAGGATAACCGTCGGCATCCGGGGTTATCTCCTGGCGGCCTTCAGGGCGGCCTCGGCCATCGCTTCGGTCTCGGCAAGGTCTTCAGGAGCGGCACGGGACACGCCGTGACGGTGCAGGGCCTCTTTCATCGCTTCCACGTCCAGCCCGCTCAGTTCCGCTGCCTTGCCCAGTGAGATCGCCCCGTGCTCGTACAACTTGCAGGCGAGGGCCAGCCGCACATCCGGCCGGGCGGCCAGAAGGGTGCGGATCGCCTCGGCTACGAACTCGTTCTCGCTCGCATACAACCCCGTCTCTGGGATGACGGACAGCCATTCCCGAAGGGGCGGTGGAAGCGTCCAGGCTTTTGTGTCCATGGTTACCTCCTGGGACCTATTATAACACAAGTTGGCGGGATATGCGGACGAGTCCTCGCTCGATAGGCCTCGTGTGAAAGGCATATCGTCCGGCTTGCACTGCCTCGCCCATCCAGCCAATGAGGCGGTGTGATTGGGATCCGCATCCGGTTCCGGCCGCTGCGGCGGCTGGGCGAACGGAGCGCGGCCCGGATGGGACTCTTCCCAGACGCACCGAACCACTTCCTAGGGGAGATCGCGGCGATGACACGGGCGAGGTAGGTACCTCCGCCACATCGCTCTAACACCGTGCTCGACAGGCCTGTCCGTCGGGGCGATCTCTAACTTCACTTGCTGTGCGCTCTGCGTCGGTGAGAGATAAATGAGAGTGGGCGCAGAGCCTGCCCCAACGCTCAAGCGGACTCCAGCGATAGAGAATCAGGGCAACCACAAAGGGTTGCCCTGATTTTTGTTTCCGCCCCCTTCCGGGGATTCACGGCTTTCGGACCGGGATTGTGCAAGCGGCCAACGACGTACGCGATATATGTTTCCGCCCCCTTCCGGGGATTCACGCCTTTCGGACCTGACGGAAGGCCGGTCTACTCGGTCTACGCTCATCTGTTTCCGTCCCCTTCCGGGGATTCACGCCTTTCGGACGATCATGTTCGGCCGCGATTGGTTTGATCCGGAGTTGTTTCCGTCCCCTTCCGGGGATTCACGCCTTTCGGACTAAGGAGGTTTTTATGGGAACGAGGAGGCGCTCACAGGTTTCCGTCCCCTTCCGGGGATTCACGCCTTTCGGACAGGCGTTTTCCGGGGCGCTGCACGACATCGAAGTGTATGTTTCCGTCCCCTTCCGGGGATTCACGCCTTTCGGACCTAGTAGAGGGGGTCACCATCAGACCCTGGCGGTAACAGTTTCCGTCCCCTTCCGGGGATTCACGCCTTTCGGACTAACCAGTGGCTTGCGTTAGCGGCTGGGCCATGAACTCGTTTCCGTCCCCTTCCGGGGATTCACGCCTTTCGGACAAAGGAGATTCTGTGCATGATCCGTGTTCGTTTCTGAGTTTCCGTCCCCTTCCGGGGATTCACGCCTTTCGGACGAAGGAGAGTGGGGATTCGAGGATTGGGACGATCCGAATGTTTCCGTCCCCTTCCGGGGATTCACGGCTTTCGGGGGCCTCCTTGCCTGCCCCCCAAGTAGGGGGGCCAGCCCATTGTCACCCCCATATATGCCGCCGAAAGCCTGGCATTCGTACTCACCCACGGTTCCTCAGATGCGTAGGGCAATCCATACGTGGTCTGTTCCGGTTGCGCAGGAATTCTATAGCATCGTCGTGCTTTTGTCAAATGTCCTTTGTGGTAATCTACTGGCCATTCGTCGCGTCGACGCCTAAGGGATTGATCTTGCCTTACCCTGCCACCTTCCAGATGTCTCGAAACGAAGCGCACGGCAACTATCCCCCGCCATCCAGAAGACGCTGGATGCGGTCCACCCGGAACACCCGCTGGTCGCCCCGGAGATGGCAGTAGGCGATCAGGTACGCCACCTCCCCCCGCCACTCCAGCCGTAGCGGGTCCACCCGGCGGCGGGTGACGTGATCCCGCCCGGCGGTGTAGTATTCGATCTCCACCGTCTTCCCGGCGGCGATGGCCGCCTCCAGCCGTCTGATCAGCGGGCCGGTGGGGACGGGAAGGACGGGGGTCACACCGTCGGGGCTGCCTCGTCGGAGCCGCCCCAGCACTTCGTTCACCTGCCGCTCCACCGCGTCTCGCTGGGGGAGGGTCAGGCTTTCGCTCCAGGCGCGCACCACCGCGTGAACCGGTCGGGCTGGCAAGCCCAACGTGTCGGCGAGGTGGGCATAGAGGCAGAGGGCGGTGGCCACCAGCACGCGATCCTCTCCGCTCACCGCATCTCCGGGCAGCGACATGCGGCCGGGCAGGTCCAACCGAGGGACAATCCCGCGTCGATGGAGACGACGGATGAGGGCATCGAGCCGGGAGCCGTCCACCCGGACAACGCGGCTGGACAGGGATTCCAAGAGCGTCTCCCGGATGCGACGCTGCTTGGTCAGTTCTTGCATCAGCGCCGGGTCGCGGGTCTCCATCACCACTACCTGGCGCAGGGCGACTCCCCCGAAGTCCTCCGCCCACCGGTACAGGGTGCCAACCCAGAGGGGAGGTAGCGGGCCGGCTGCCGCCTCCAGATAGTTGATGATCCCTTCGACAGTGTACCCTCGCTGTAGGGCGTGCAGGAGGCGCGATCGGGTGAGCCGATAGCGTCCCGGGTGGCCGGGATCGGGCGGTAGGATGCCCTCCAGCGCGAAGCGAACGGGATCGGTGAAGAGCGGCCGGTCGTCGGAGGGGGAAGCAGCCGGTTGCGCCTCCAACAGGAAGGTCCGTTCCCCGCCTTCCTCGGTCGGGACGGGGTGGGCGTGGAGGCAGATCGGCGGTGGACCGATGGGCCAGGTCCCCTCGTCCCGACCAAGGAGTGCGGCACCGAGAGGAGTGAGCACGAACCGGTCGTCGTCCAGGCGGGTCGCTCCGAACCAGGCCAGCGGGCCGGTGAGGAGGGCAGAGAGGTCCGATTCCATCCGGCGGCGATAGGCCCTGCGGGCCTCCTCGTCCAGCGCGGCCCAGGCGCGGTAGGGGGCCTGGGGACGGAAGAGGGCAGGGTCCTGCTCGTAGAGTTCCTGGAGGAGGGCGGTCAGGTCGATAGGGGTGGAGAGAGGACGGGCGGAGAGGGCGTCGAGCATCTGGCGGAAGCGGGCAGGCGGGTCGTCTTCGGTCGAGAGGGGGAGGCGGTACCGGCGCCAGAGGGCGGCGTTCTCAGGCCCTTTCTCAATCCATCGGTCCCAGAGAAGGCGGATCCGATCGGCGGGCGGCCGTTTCATCCACAGGACGGCCTCGTGGGTCGGTTTGAGAAGACCACCGACGGGGGCGACCCATCCGGCCCGCTCGGCCAGGTAGTGGAGGAAGGCCAGGTAAGGGACCTGTAGTTCGCTGCGGGCTTGCTCGGCCTCGGAAGCGCAAGGGGTGAGGAGAGGGGCCAGGCGGCGGAGCGCTGTGGGAGGGAGCCAGCGGCCATGCACGGGGCGGAAGTCTTCGCGGTTGAGGAGGCTGAGGAAGGCGAAGAGATGGACGAGCAGGGGGATGGGGGAGGGGGAGACGATGGGGTGACGAGGGAGGGGAGAGACAGGAGAGGGAGGGAAGATTTGGGAGAGCAGGGGGGAGAGGTCTGAAGGAAGGACGATAGCGGGGACGGGGCGTTCGGTCGTGCCCAGGTTGAGCGGATAGATCAGGCCACGATAGAAGAGTTCTTCGGTAGGGGAGATGGGGGCGTGCCAAGGAGCGTGAGGAGCATCGCCGCGCCAGGGCCGGTAAGGGCGGAGGGGGCCGAAACGATGGACAAACTCGGTTTGGTCCA
Source organism: Thermoflexia bacterium (assembly GCA_011192125.1). GTDB lineage: Bacteria > Chloroflexota > Anaerolineae > B4-G1 > DUEL01 > DUEL01. The sequence goes on along the minus strand of DUEL01000126.1, from coordinate 924 downwards.
TCTGCCCACCTCTCTCCAAGAGACCACGCAGGGCGGCACGGGCCTCGGCGGAAAGACTTTCAACGGCTTTTTTAACCCGTGTGGGGTTGACGAGGCGGGAATGGAGCGCAGCGGCGGCCTGCTGTTTGGACCAGTTTGAGTCGAAGGGGAGATCGTTCGCGCGGGCGAGGGCGCGGAGAGTGCGCCATCGTTGGGCAAGGAGGCAGCGGTGGAGGGTCGGCGCGCTGTCATCCTGCATCGCCGTCGCGGCAGACGGTGTCTCTTTGTTGGTCATTACACCCTTGTCCTGTTTGACAAAAGCACGGTGGTATTATACAATGCCCGTGAGGCTGAAACAAGCCGTGGATGGAGAGGTTCAGGGCAAAACGCTGTCTCTTGCAGGATAGAAGGCTGCATTTCGAGAGGTCCACGGATGAGTGTGGAGGCCGGGTCCCTGGCAACATATGTGGGGGTAGCAGCAAGCCTGATCCTCCATCCGTGGGGAGCAGGGCAAGGAGGAGTCCGAAAGCCGTGAATCCCCGGAAGGGGACAGAAACCGAATGGTGCCCGGGCTGATGTGGCCCACCAAGTTAATGAGTCCGAAAGCCGTGAATCCCCGGAAGGGGACGGAAACGATGCAAAGTACGGGTGGTGGTAGAGCAAAATCGCTCGGTCCGAAAGCCGTGAATCCCCGGAAGGGGACGGAAACACTCGATGGCAGTCCTGTCACTCATGCCCAATTTCGTCCGAAAGCCGTGAATCCCCGGAAGGGGACGGAAACCGCCTCGGCCAGAATGCTGCAATCCTCGGCGATATGGGTCCGAAAGCCGTGAATCCCCGGAAGGGGACGGAAACTTTCTCCGAGGTAATCTCCCGCCATGAACAACGCAGTCCGAAAGCCGTGAATCCCCGGAAGGGGACGGAAACGAGGTTGTATAGCTAAGG
>DUEL01000125.1 GCA_011192125.1 Thermoflexia bacterium | reverse complement strand
GGGGGGACAGATAGTTCCAATGGAACTGGACAGTGCGGCTACAGCCGAACTGTTCGTCTTGCCCAATTTCAGCAGCGGCCCCATGCTCTACGTGCGCTACGCCGACGTCGGCTGGCAAGCGTTCCCGGTGCCTGTGGTGCCACCTGGAGGGAGTAAAGCCGTGGCCAGCGCCCCCAACCTCTGGCCCGCCTCGGCCGAAGCCCGCGACGTCACGGGGGATGGCCAGGTCGAGGCAATCGTCCGACACACCTTCGCGGGAGCCAGCGGCTGGCGCGAGCATCCCCAGGTGCTGCGTTGGAACGGCGCCGGGTTCGATGTCCTCTTCCGCGCCGAGTTGGTTAACTGGGCGGGGCGGTCGGAATGGCGCTTTGTGCCCTATAAATCGGGCCAGGACATCGTGATCACCTATCCCATCTTTATGCCCTCTCGCCCTCATAAATTCGACCCCCACCCCGAGGGCGTACAGCGCTGGCGCTACGACGTGGCCGCCGACCGTTACCTGCTGTGGGCCACAGCGGTACAGACGCCATTGCCCTGGGTGGGAGACCTGGCCACGGCGGAAGCTGCCTTCCGGGCCAATGATTACCGCACTGCACTGACCGTTTACAGGTCTTTCCTATCTGACGAGACCTGGCGGGAGGAGTTTCTGTACAACTATCGAGCAGCCATGCCTGGTGTCGGACAGCGGGAGTTGGCTGCCTGGCTAGACCTGGCCCGGCTGCACGCCGGCCTGTGCCATGCGGCGCTGGATGAGCCAACCGCCGCCCGTCAGGTGCTATCCGCCATCGAAAGCGCTCCACAAGCCGACCTGGCCGCGGCCTTCCTGACGGCCTACGGTGAGAACGCGGACCTGGTCGCCGCCTTGGCCGCCTACGAAAAAGCCATAGCCGCACAGTCCAACGAAGGACCCCGGACAGGCGGCGGGATTTGGAGCCTCTATCCCCAACCCTACAGCGTGCTGATCTTGCTGAACCGCGATCCGGCTCTGCTGAAAGCGGGAGTGCGAGATCACGGTCTACCCGTGGAGGGCATCTGGGCCGATCTGGACGACGATGGGCGAGATGAGTTAGTCTGGCTGGGTATGGGCGAGTGGCGCGTGGTCTGGGTGGCCTGGCAGG
>DUEL01000124.1 GCA_011192125.1 Thermoflexia bacterium | reverse complement strand
GGTGGCGATTCAGCCGGGGCAACGGGTCCGGGTGCACGGGTTCCTCGGCAGCCGCCCCTGGCGGCGGACGTTGGCAGAGATCGCGCGGCAGGCCCAGGGAGCTCCGGTCGTCTGGGGCGAGGGGTTTGAGCCACAGCGATCGGTGCTGGAGGACGAAGTGGTGGACATCGTCGCCGAACGCATCATCGTGCTGGGCTCGCCGCAGGAGGAGGGGGATCGAGAAGGGCAAAAGTAGTCGGTTCTTCGACCCGGCAAGTATCGTCGGCTTGTTTTGCGACGTAGGCCAGATCCTGAATTCGTAGGGGGTCTGGCCTTTTTGTAGCCCCGGTTTGGGGTGCTGCACCTTTGCAACCGAAGGCTCGAGCACCGACGGTTTGGGCTGGTTCCAGACCACACCAGCGCAAATGGGTGCCAGATACATTTCCTCCATCTTCACCCGTAGGGGTCCGTACCCCTTCGGGGTACGGACCCCTACCCAACCCAGGGATCTCCGCCCTCTTGGGCGTAGGTCCACGTTGGCTGGCTGGGCGACGTTGGTGTCTCGTCGGTCGTGGGGGTGGGAGGGCACCCCCTCACGCACAGCATCTCTTCGGAGAAGGGCTGTGACAGTAGGTTTGTCCATACCACTTCGTCAAAGGAGCGTAGCATGGAGGAAAGGCAGGTCATTCTGGCGCTCGTTTCCTCGCTGGTGGTGGTCTTCGCCGTTCGCACCCTCTACGGGGGAGGACCACCCACCAGCCGTAGATCTTGGTTCGCGGGCATGCTGATCGTCGCCGTCTCATCGCTGAGTCTGGCATGCCTGCGGAGGGGACGCCTCTCCTGTGGAAGGTGCGATCTCCGCCACCAGTGCCACCGTTTGTTGTGGGTGCCAGCAGCGGAGGAGATCGCGGGTACGCCCGGAGGTGCCGTCGGCAAGCGTAGGGTGTTGCCCTTCCCGGGAGAGGACCTCGAGCGGATCAGGCGGTTCTTGGAAACCGTCGTTCGGTTGGTGGACCGCCTCAACGTACTCCTTTCGTCGCTGCCGATCCGGCTTCGGGAGATCTCCTCAACGGTTCGGGAGGTCTGGCGGATCGCCCACCTGCTGTCGACGTTCGCCGCCGGGCATGCCCGGCCCTAACGGAGTTCTCCTTCCGGCGGGAGTGCCCTCCCACTCCCGCCGTCCCAATTTCAATCGGCGGCCACCGAAAGGTGGCCGTTTTTTGATCTTCATTTCCACCCCTTGTGGCATCAAGGGCTTCTGTAGGATGGGGTGATGCAGAGGTTGTTTGACCTGTTGATCCTCACCGCCAACGGGCTGTTGGTGGTGCTGTACTGGCTCTGGTCCCACCTGCCGGTGGCCCTCACCTGGCCCCTGGCGGCGGGGGTGGTGGTGCTTCTGGACGGGGACGTATCCCGCCGGGCGGGCCACCGGCCACGACGGTACGGCCGGGGGAGGGTCCAGCGGGAATCGGTCACTGCGTACCTGTCCACCCCCCTCCTGGCCCTTCTCTGGACCGTGGTAGGGCTGGCCGCCCCGCCCCCCATCCCCCTCATCGGCCTGGCGATGTGGGCCTGCCTCTTGCTGGTCCCGCTGACCATCCCGATGGAGCGGGAACACCTTCTCTCCCGCCTCAAGTGGATGCTGGCGACCTACGCGGCGGCGGTGGGCGCGTTCCTCCTGCTGCTCAAGACCCAGTTGAGCCCGGCGGCGCTGGCCGCCTGGTCGCGCAGCCTGGGCCGGCCGGGGGCGGGGGCGGGGCTGGAGGCGGCGGTGGTCTCCTCGGTGGTCCCCTACGCGGCGCTGATGCTGTGGGTGGTGGGTCCCCTGATGTACTTCGGCTACGTGGCCCAGCGGTTCGCGGTCCACGCCAAGACGCGGGTGAGCCCGTGGGCGACCGTTGAGGAGCGGATCCGCCGGTTGCGCGGTCGCGGGGAGGTGGACTGATGCCGATCCTGGTGATGAGGCAGCAGGAACGGGTCCCCAAGGACCTGGAGGTGCTGGACAACGGGATGGTCTTCGCCGAGGGGACGGACCGGCTGGAGTACCTGTGGTACCACCTGCGGGAGTGGGAGGACGGGGAGGAGTACGACCTGTACCGGGTGGTCTGCCTGGGGGTGCTGCGGTACCTGCCGCAGGAGGCCCGCCAGGAGCCGGGGCTGGTGGAGCGGATGCGGACGGTGCTGGCGGGGCTGTACAACCAGCGGGTGGCCCGGTACGACCTGGTTTCGATCAAGGCGGGGGTGCTGGATCCCCCGCTGGGGCTGCTCCAGTTGTACGGGGCGGTGGGGATCGGCCCCACGCTGGAGGCGGCGAGGCGCAGCGCCGGCCTGGGGATGGCCGCATTGCAGGGGGCGATGGCGAACTTCGAGCAGAGCCGGCTGGTCCCGCTGACGGTCCGGCTGGCGGAGTGGATGCGGGAGATGCTGGCGGAGGCGCAGCACGCGCTGGTGGTGATCGGCCAGCCGGAGCCGAGGATGGGGCCGCGGGGGATGGGCCGGGAGGGCCCCGGCGAGAAGGGACAGGCGGACGGGCCGGAGTACACCGAGCAGCAGGCGGAGATGATCTGCCGGGCGATGCTGGCGGCGGGGGAGGAGTTCATCCTGCTGACGCTGGCCTCGCGGGTAGGCCAGTCGGACCTGGCGCGGATGCTGGCGGGGGTGGCGGCGGAGGCGAGCGTGCCGGCGAGTATGCAGACGGGGGCGGAGGCGGCCAACGTGGGGCTCTCCCTCCCGTTCACGCTGGCGGAGAACCTGGCCCGGTCGGCGGCGGCGGCGTATGGGCGGCAGGAGGGGCAGGCGGTGGCCGACGGGGTAGCGGAGAGCCGGGTCACGTCCCACGTGGAGGGGCAGGCGACGGCGGTGGGGCGGGCGGTGACCGACGGGTGGGCGCACACGGAGGGGCACGCCACGACGACGGGGAGTTCGGTGACGACCAGCGTGGTCACCGCCGAAGGGACGGCGCACACGGAGGGGGCAGCCCACACCGTCGGGCGGGCGCACACCGTGGGGCGGGCACATACGGTCGGCCGGGCACACACGGTGGGAGTGGCGCACAGCAGCGGCTCATCGACCACGGTTTCGTCTTCAGAGACCCACGTGCCGCAGGTTGTCGTCTCCAGCACGACGGAAGGGGAGGGAGGGGCCGTTAGCCTGCCGCCGACGATGGAGCAGGAAGGGGAAAGCGGGCCGCAGTACAACGAGGAGGCACTGCGGTCTCTGCTCGCCGGCGACGAGGGGGGCGGTGCTCCGGCCGATCCCGGCGCGGGCGCGGGGCAGGCCCAGGGCGATGATGGAGCGTGGGGGCAGTACCGGCAGATGGCCGACGCCTATCAGGTCGGCGGTGGCGGGGGAGGGGGCGAAGCGCCGCCGCCTTCCCCGGCCCAGGTGGATCGGCAGGCGTGGGCGGATGCAGCGGCCCAGGGGGAGGTCACCGGTTCGGCCGTTCTGCCGTCGCCGACCGCATCGGCCAGGGCCGGCGTGGGTGTGCCGGGGATCGTTGATGTGGGCGGATCGTATTCCGGCCCCCAGGCTCCCGGCTTTACGGTGGAGTTCGGGAAGAACTGGAACCGGTCCACGACGCAGCCGGCGGGGAGCCCGGACCCCAATCAGTTGTCGGAACTGGCCCGGGCGGCGCGGGACGGCGACTACTCCGGTCTTCCCCCCGGAATGGGTGCGTCCCATTCCGCCAACCGGGCCACGACCACGACGGTTACCCCTGCCCACACCATCACTTCCACCTCTGTCGCCCGGGGGTCCTTCTCCTCCGTCACCCGCTCCGAGGCAACGACGACCTCGGTGGCGGACACGACCTCGGTGGCCGACACCACCTCCGAGGCGGAGACGACCTCGGCGGCGGACACCACCTCGCGGGTCGTCAGCCGGGGGGTCTCCCGCGGCTCCTTCTCCTCGGTGACCCACTCGGTGGCGGACACCGTCTCCCACGCCGAAACCCGCTCCTGGGCCCGCACCACCTCGGTGGCCGACGGGGTCTCCCACGGCGTCACCCGGTCCCACGGGGTCAGCCGGTCCTCCGGCACGGCGGTCGGCCGCAGCCTCGGCGTGATGCGCGGGACCGGCTTCGGCGCGGCGGCGGTTCCCTTCTTCGCTCTCTCCCGCTCGTACCAGTGGTGGAACGACCAGGCGGTCCAGTTGACGCAGATCTTCCGCGCCCAGGAGGAACTGCTGCGGCAGGCCACCCTGGAGGGGGCGTTCCTGACCGACGTGTACATCCTCACCCGCACGGAGCGGGGTGCAGCGGCAGCGGAGGCGGCGGTGCGGCAGGCGTTCCACGGCTCCGGTCCGCTGGTGGTGACGCCGGTGCAGACGCGGCGGCTGACGGGGGAGGAGCAGGCGTACATCCGGCTGCACGCGATGGCCTTCACCCCCTCGACGCGGGAGGAACGGATCGGGGAAGCGCTGGAGGCCTACCGGGATTCGACGCTCCTCCTGCCGGTCCAGTTGGCGGCGTACACCGCCCCGGCGCTGTTCGAGGAGGGGCTGAGCGTGACCACGCAGGAGCGGATCCCGGCCTTCGCCTTCGTGCCGGACATGCCCGGCGACGTGGTGCTGGCCCACCAGTGGTCCACGGAGCGGGCGGAGTTGACCTCGGCCCCGCTGCGGCTTTCCCAGGACCGGTTCTTCCACACGGTGTTTGCGGCGGACACGGGGTACGGCAAGACGGTGGCGGCGGAGCGGCTGGTGGTGGAGACGACGCGGAAGTGGCACTTCCGGACGGTGGTGCTGGACTTCGGGGCGGGGTGGCGGCGGCTGCTGAACGCCCCGCTGGGGGAGCCGGGGCGGGTGGAGGTCTGGCAGTTGTTCCCCGGCGCGTTGGTGCCGTTCCGATGGAACCCCTGGCAGGTGGGGAGGCGGATCCAGCCGGAGCGGCAGTTGGTGGCGACGTGTGAGATCTTCAAGAACGCCGGCCGGATGGGGGAGCGGCAGTTGGGGATGATGCGGCGGGCGGCGCGGGCGCTGTACCTGGAGCACGGGGTGCTGACCTCCGACCGGGAAGTATGGGCCGATTCGCGGTGGAACAAGGTGCGGGACGCGGACGAGGAGGAGGCGGTCAACGCGGCGCGGCGGGCGCGGGTAGGGGCGCAGGGCCTTGCGCCCTTGCCGGAGCGGTCCCTGGTGGGGGTCCACCTGGAGGACCTGGAGCCGTTCGAGCGGCAGGCGCTGGCGGTCCACCGGTCGAAGCGGGTGGATATGGCCGTCTGGGTGGAGCGGCTGGCCTCGTTTCGGCAGGTGTACGAGAAGCGGCGGGACCAGGCCAGCCTCCAGTCGCTGGAGGGGGTCCTTCTGCGGCTGGAGGTATTCACGCAGGGGGAGATGGCGCGGATGTACGGGAGTGGGGAGGGGACCGTCGCGGTGGAGGACCTGGGGCTGCTGGGGCCGGAGGACGACCCGTGGGGGATCTCCATCCTGGAGGGCGGGGCGGAGATGGACGAGTACGCGAAGGCGGCGATCCTGGGGTTGGTGGCCTGGCACCTGTACAACGACGCGGTGGTGCGCAGGCGGCAGAACATCGGGAGGGACCGGCCCGACCCGGTGCTGCAGATCGTCTTCGAGGAGGCGAACAAGGTGCTGACGGGGGTGGGGACGACCGGCGGCGACAACCGGGACGCAGGGAAGGCGACGACGGCGGAGTTGTTCCAGGCGATGTGGCGGGACGGGCGGAAGTACCGGATCTTCCTGCATCCGGTGGTGCAGACGGTCTCGGAGTTGCCGGAGGGGATCCTTTCCAGTTGCAACAACGGGTTCTTCAGCCAGACGAAGAACCCGAAGGACCGGGACCTGATTATGGCCCACCTGGCGTTCAGCGAGAAGGGGTTCACGGACGAGGACTACAAGCGGTTCCTGAGCCGGATGCCGGCGGCGATGGCGATCTGCAAGTTGGGGTACTCGCAGGACATCGTGCATACGACGCCGTTCCTGGTGCGGCCGATCATGGTCCCGGCCCAGGAGCCGACCGATGAGGAGATCCTGGAGGCGATGAGGGAGCGCACGGCATTGTCCCCATACCGGGCGGCGATGTCGTAGGGGCGCAAGGCATTGCACCCCCGGGCGGCGATGCCGTTGTGGGTCAAGGCATTGCGCCCCCGGGTAGCGATGCCGTTGTGGGTCAAGGCATTGCGCCCCCGGGCGGCGATGCCGTTGTGGGTCAAGGCATTGCGCCCCCGGGCGGCGATGCCGTAGGGGCGCAAGGCATTGCGCCCCGATCGGGGGATGTGGCCTCCGCCGTGGAGGAGCATAATGCGGATCATCCTGACCGGGCCGGAGGAGGGGGAGTTGACGGGGGCGGCGTACCCCGCCTTCATCGTGGCCGGGGTGGAGGTGGCGGCGGTGGCGACCGCGCCGGAGACGCTGGCCGAGTTGGCGGGTGCGCTGCCCGACGCGGTGGCGGTGGTGCAGGCGGAGGTGTACCCGACGCCGGAGGCGGCGGTGGAGGGGCTGGGAGCCCTTCCCTGCCGGGTGGCGGTGGTCCTTCCGACCTGGTGGGAGGGGGAGCGGGACCGGTTCGCCTCCCTGCCCAACCTGGTGGCAGGGTTCACCGCGCCCGTCTCCTGGGCCCAGGTGGCAGCAGAGGTAAAAACGAGAGCACAAAGAGGCAGGGGGACGGGAAAGCGGGGAAGCGGGGAAGCGAGGAAGTCGGGGCACACGAAGGTGGAAAAGCCCCGTTTGCGGGCAAACACGCCCGCTCCAGGGGGAGCGCAAGGTTTGCGTGCAAACACCCAACCGGCGGGCGGTCGCGTGGTGGCCCTCTGGTCCGGCCCGGCGGGGGGCGTGGGAAAGACGACGCTGGCCCTGTTGCTGGTCGGTTACGCGGCGGAGCGGAGGGTAAGGGCGGACGGCTGTCCGCTCCTCCTGCTGGCCCTGGCGGAGCCGTCGGTGTCGGCCCGGCTGGCCCTGCCCCGCGTGCCCAACGTGACCGCCTTCTTCGAGACGGAGGACCTGGCGCGGGCGGTGCAGACGGTGGGATGGGAGGCCGGGCCGACCCTCCCGGTGGTCCTGGGCCCGGCGCGGCCGAGGGAGGGGGCGGTGGAGCGGGAGCGGGTCGCGGCGCTGGTGGAGGCGGCGGCGTCGGCCTACCCGGTGGTGGTGGCCGACCTGCCCGCGCTGCCGCCGGGGGGCAACGTCTGGTCCCTGGAGCCGCTGCTGCACGCCCGGGCGGTGGTGCTGGTGGCTGCACCGTCGGCGGCGGGCGTGGCGGCGGTGGTGGAGTCCCTGGCGACGCTGCGGGACATCGGCGCGTCGGCCGGGGTCCACCTGGTGATCAACCGACGGGTGGCCTCGGGCCTCCCCCTGCGGGAATTCGTCGAGGGGGTACGGAGTCTGTGGGGGGAGTGCCCGCCGGTGGCGGCGGAGGTTCCCTACAGCCCCGAACTGGCCGCGCTGGACCGGGGGGAGTGGCCGGAGGGCGTAGGGTCGAACGGCCGTTCGACCCTGCGGGAGGCCGTGGAGGCGCTGACCAGGGCGGTCTTGTGGCCCTGGTCGATCGTAGAGGCGCAAGAGGTTGCTTCTCGGCCCCGGCGTCGGTTGGGGCGGCTGATCAGTGTGGAGGTGGTGGATTGATGGGCGAGGTATGGGGTCCGTCGTCGGGTCGGCCGGTGCCGAGGCTGCTGGCGAGCCTCCCCTGTGAGGACGCGGCCCTCTCCCAGGGAGTGGCCGACGGCCGGGTGAGCCTCCAGCGGGTCTTCTTCGACCTGTACGCCGATCGGTTCCCCGCCGGGTTCGACCGGATGACGGTGGCGAACTTCTGGGCCGGCGGGGAGGGCACGTACCGGACGACGATCCGGCTGGTGGGGCCAGACGGGGAGGAGGTGGCCCGTGGGGAGGCGGAGTTGGCTTTCCCCGAGGGGGCGGTCACCGTGGCCCAGTTGGTCTATTTTCCGGGTCTGGCCCTGCCGGGGCCGGGGACCTACGCGGTGGAGGTCCTGCTGGACGACACGCCGGTCCACACCTACACCCTGGTCGTCGTCGGGCCGGAAGGGACGGAGGAGGTGAAGGGGGATGAGCAAGGCTGAGCGGATCGGGCTGTGGGTAGCCTTCGGGTTCCTGTTCGTCTGGCTCCTGGTGCTGACGGTGGTGACGGCGGGAGAGTTCGCTGCCGTCAACCGGGTGCTGCGAGAAGGAGCGGCCGGAGGGCCGCGGACAGAAGGGTGGTCGCGGCCCGCGTCTGAGCCGATGTCCGCTTCCCCTACCCCCTGGTGGGGCGGGGAACCGTCGGGGGAGCCGGTAGAGCCCGGCGTCGCCGCCTCTCGCAGCGAGTCCTTCAGCCCGGCGCTGCCGGAGGGGATCCAGGTCGGGATCGCCGGGGTGCGGGTCCTCTCCGACACGCTGGCGATGACGGTGACGGTGCGGTCGTCGGGAGCCGGCGATCTCCTGTACGAGCCGCCGGTGCTGGTGGACGAGGCGGGTCAGGTCTACCAGGTCACCCCCGACAGCCTGGAGGAGGCGCGGCTGGCGTTCCTCGACCTGGTGACGCGGGGGCAGGCGGAGGCGGAACTGGTCTTCTTCGGCGCACCGCCGAAGGGAACGCGGCTGGTCCTGGTCTTCAACCCCGGTCAGCAGCCGGGGGACATCATCGCCCCCCGCGTCGAGGTGGGGGTGCCGGTGATGGTGGAGGGGGAACGGTGAAGAACGCGCTGGACAGGGAACGGGTGGTGACGGCTTCAGCCCGTGGAGGTAGGCAAGATGCATAGAGGTCTCGTTGGGGCTTTTGCTGCGGCCATTGGCCTCGTACTGATCTTGATGGGAGGGCTGTCCGGGGAGCCCGCCTCCGCTGCGGTAGAGGCCGGTCGGACGGGAGAAGTGGTCACGGCCACCGTTGGGCCGGACGGCGGCGTGCTCACGCTGACCGACGGAATCACTCCCGTCGTTGTCATCGAGGTCCCGCCTCTGGCGGTGACCGCGCCGGTGACGCTGGCCCTGGAGCGCACCTTCCCGCCGGACCATTCGCCCACTCCGCCCTGGATCGCGTACTCGTTTGTCTCGTTCTACCTGGACGCCTATCGGGATGGGCGTCTGCTGGCCGGCTTCACCTTCTCCTGCCCGGTGACCGTCACCACGGCCATCGCCGACTACTACGCAGGCGAGAACTGGCACCTGTTCTACTGGGACGAGGAGGCGGGTCGGTGGGAGAAGGCCGTGGGGACCTGCACGCCTGCGGGTTCGGCACGGCGAGATGGGCCTTGGCTTCACACAACGCAGTGCCGTGCATCGGCCGAGTTCGCGGTGCTGGCGGCCCCGTTTGCAACCTACCTGCCCTCGGTCCGCCGGGAACTTCCCCCGCTGGAGAGATTGGACGTGCCCGCCGGGAAGGGGTACGGGATGTGGGTAAACAGCCGGTTTCCCGAAGGCACCAGCGAGGCCGAGGTGGAGGACCTGTGGGCGCGGATCGTGAACGGGCAGTGCAGGGTGGGTGAGGAGATAGGAGACGGGAGATACCAATGCTATATGTCCTACCTGGAATGCTGCATCCTGCCATCGGCGCATACCTACGGTGTACAGGCGCGGTACTCGTGGCTCTGGAACGGGGAGGGGGAGGTCATCGTCGGGCGGTCGGCTCTGGAGTTCGACACGTCAACGCTTGCAGGTGCGGCCGTTGAAGACGCGGCGCTGGTGCTGGAGGTCTATGACGGGTGGTACCCCGTGACCCTCACGGTCCACGCCGGTACGTGGCCCGCCGGGAGGATCGAGGAGGACTTTCGAGGGGTCTGGCTAGGGTGGGAGCCGGAGGTGCTGGCAACGGCGGTGCTCACCGGGGAGGGGACGTACACCCTGACCCTGCCCGCGTCGGCGGTGGCGAAGGGCGGGACCACCCGCCTGCTGCTGCGGGTCTCCGACGACGGGGTGCTCCCACCGGTGTACACAACTCAACGTGCGAACTTCTACGACACCTGGCTCTCCCCTGCCCGGCCCCGGCTGGTGGTGAGGTACCGCTGATCGGAGGTGGGCAGTGCGAGCGGTGCGCAGGTTGGTGGTATCGGTCGTTGTGCTCTTTCTGCTGGCCGGTCTGGTCGTCGGTCGCCGGTCCGGCTCTGTGCAGGCGGCCCCGGTCTCTCAGGCTGCCTGCGGGAGCGTCGTGCTCTTCTCGGACACGCTGGCGGACAAGAGCCGCGTGTCGGCCTACGACAACGTGGCCTTCCCCGACGACCCGTACACCTCGGCCTACGGAGGCGATGGGGTGATGCTGGCCGACCTGTTCGATCCCCTCGATCCCTCCCGGCCGACGGGGGCGAACTACAACGTGCCGTGGAGCACGTGGATCGATTGGCCTTCGGAGGGCTCCTATTCGCAGGTGACCGAAGGCGTGCGGATGACCTACGAGCGGGACCCAACCCATCCCCCGGGGTCGGACGGAGGGGTGGGGTTCAACCACGCGCCTCCCGGCGGGGGGACGACCAGTTTCATCGCCGGCGTGACCGACCGGCTGGTCCGGTGCTGGGGGCCGACGGCGAACACCCGCCGCGCTTCCCTGACCGTGATGTTCACCGGCGCGGATGGGGATGCGTATGCCTTTGAGATTATCCACCACTGCCTGTGGGATTGGGTCGGCCCCGAGGGTGGGGTCAGGTGGCAACTGCTGCACGTCAATCCGCTGTACGGTCTCAGCAGCGGCTCGCTTCCGGCGGTGTCGCCGGGCGCGTGGAACCGGATGACGCTGGAGTACCGGGCCGGCGACGGTTCCTTCTACGCCTGCTCCAACGGGAACTGCCGGAGTTTCACGCCGGCCGGGGGAGCCCGCCCGGTTGTCATCACGCGCGTCGGTTTCAACGTCTCGGCCTGGTCCCCCGACCAGGGCTTGCGGGCCGACTTCCAGGACGCCTACCTCCGCTGGTCAACGGAGGGGACGGTCACGAGCGAAGCCGTCGCCCGCCCCCAGTGGGGCCGGTTCGAGACGTTCACGGCGGACGTGGTGGATAACGGGGGGACGGTGACGTTCGACATCCTGGACGGGGCGACCGGGGCGGTGCTGATGAGCAACGTCGCGCCGGGGGCGGACCTGAGCGGGTTGGCGGTCTCCAGCATCCGGCTGCGGGCGCGGCTGCAGCGGACGGGTTGGGGAGACCCGTCGCCGGTGCTGCGGGGGTGGTCGGTCACCGGCTGTGTGGACATCACACCTCCGACGACGACGGCGACGCCCTCCGGCACGGCGGGAGGTGGGGGCTGGTGGAGGTCCCCGGTGCAGGTGAGCCTGACGGCGGCGGATGACTGGTCGGGGGTGGCCTCGACGGAGTATCGGGTGGATGGTGGCTCCTGGCAGGCCTACGCCGGGCCGTTCGCCGTGAGCGGGGACGGCACCCACACGGTGGAATACTACTCCACCGACAACGCGGGGAACGTGGAGGCCGTCCAGACGTTGACCGTGCGGATTGACACCACCCCGCCTTCGACGACCGCTTCTCCATCGGGGACGGTGGGCAACGGTGGGTGGTGGAGGTCGAGCGTGCAGGTCGCCCTCTCCGCCTCTGATGGCCTGTCGGGGGTGGATGGGACCGAGTACCGCGTTGACGGGGGATCCTGGCGGGCCTACGCCGGGCCGTTCGCCGTGAGTGGGGACGGGAGCCACACGGTGGAGTACCGGTCCACGGATGTGGCCGGGAATACCGAACCGGTGCAGCGGCTCGACCTTCGGATCGACACCGTACCGCCCACCTCGGCGATCACCAGCCTCTCCGACGACGACTGGATCAACGGCACGGTGAGTGTGGCCGGGACGGCCTCGGACGCGACCTCGGGCGTGGCCTCGGTGGCCTGGTCGAGCGACGGCGGCTCGACCTGGCAGGCGGCTTCCGGGACCACCTCCTGGTCAGCCTCGTGGGACACCACCACCGGGCCGGACGGGGACTACTCCCTGTGCAGCCGGGCCGACGACGTGGCCGGGAATCGAGAGACGGAGACCTGCATCACCGTCCACGTGGACAACACGCCTCCGTCCACGTCGGCCTCCCCTTCCGGCACCGTGGGGGACAACGGCTGGTGGCGGTCGGACGTGGAGGTGGCCCTATCCGCCTCGGATGGGAGCGGGATCGGGGTGGCCTCGACGGAATACCGGATCGACGGGGGCTCCTGGCAGACGTACTCCGGCCCGTTCACCGTGTCGGGGGAGGGAAGCCACACCGTAGAGTACCGGTCCACGGACGGCCTGGGGAACGTGGAGGCCGTTCAGAGCCTCCAGGTGCGGATCGACACGGTGCCTCCCTCGACCACCGCTTCTCCCTCCGGCACGACGGGGGCCAACGGGTGGTACGTCTCCGGCGTGCAGGTGGACCTGTCCGCCTCCGATGCCACGTCGGGGGTGGATGGGACCGAGTACCGTGTTGATGGTGGAGCCTGGCAGTCGTACTCCGGCCCGTTCACCGTCACCGGTGACGGGATCCACGTAGTGGAGTACCGCTCGACCGACGCGGCGGGCAACCAGGAGGCGATTCGCACGCTGACCGTGCGGATCGACACCACTCCGCCTTCGACGACCGCTTCCCTCTCCGGCACGGCGGGAGACAATGGGTGGTGGAGGTCCGGTGTGCAGATCTCCCTCTCTGCCTCCGATGCCACCTCAGGGGTGGATGTTACCGAGTACCGGGTTGATGGTGGGGTGTGGCAACTCTATACCGGCCCGTTCACCGTTTCGGGAGAGGGAAGCCACACCGTGCAGTATCGAAGCACCGACAGCGCCGGAAATGTGGAGGCGGTGAACAACCTGAGCGTCCAGATCGACACCGTTCCGCCCACTACCTCCGCCGCACCCACCGGAACGGCAGGGAACGGCGGATGGTGGCTCTCTGATGTCCAGGTGGACCTCTCGGCTGTGGACGGGACCTCCGGGGTGGCCGTGACCCGCTACCAGATCGACGGGGGCCCGTGGGCGGATTACGCCGGTCCCTTCACCGTGACAGGGGATGGCAGCCACGTCGTTGCCTACCGTTCCACCGACAACGCGGGGAACGTCGAAGCGGATCGGGTGCTGGAGGTCCGCATCGACACCGTGCCGCCTTCAACGACGGCAGCGACCGACGGCCTGGCAGGAAACAACGGCTGGTTCCGGTCGCCGGTCACCGTCACCCTCTCCGCCTCCGACAACGCCTCCGGCGTGGACGAGACACGGTGCCGGGTGGACGGCGAGGGCTGGCTGACCTACACGGCCCCCTTCACGGTCACGGGCGAGGGAGATCACACCGTGGAGTACCGGTCCGCCGACGCGGCCGGGAACGTGGAGACCGCGAGCAGCCTGGACCTGCGGATCGACACCGTGCCCCCGACGACCACGGTGCTCCTCACCGGCACGCCGGGACTGAACGGCTGGTACACCTCGCCGGTCACGGTTACGCTGGCAGCGGTGGATGCCACCTCCGGGGTGGACGCAACCTTCCTGGACGGCCAGGTGGTCACCGGCCTGGTGGCCTATACCGACGAGGGGAGGTACGACCTGGCCTATTACTCCCGCGACCTGGCGGGGAACGAGGAGCCGGAGCGTGTCCTGGCCTTCGGCGTGGATCTCACTCCGCCCGAGGCTTCGGTGATAGGCGGGTCCTTCTGCCCCGGCTGCGGGGAGGTGCTGCTGATTCAGCCGTCGGCTTCCGACGGGACCTCCGGGGTGGGGTCCTGGCGGCTGGAGATCCTGGACGGGGGGAGGGTGGTCCGCTCCTGGTCGGGGACCGGCGGGCCGACCTCCATCCCGTGGAACGGTCGGGATGAGAACGGCAGCCTGGTGAGCGTGGGGACTTACGATCTTCGGTTGTGGGTGCGGGATGAGGCGGGATGGACGGCAGAGGCGACCGGCCGGGTGCGGGTGACGCCGGTCCCACCGCCCCCTGCTCCTCCGCCTCCTCCGGCCACGCCGACGCCGACGGCCACGCCGACCGCCACGCCCACGGCGACGCCGTTCCGGCCTCCCACACCCACGGCGACACCCCGGCCGGGGGAGACCCCAACCCCGCCGCCCCCAACGCCGACGCCGGTTCCGCCCACACCGACCCCCATTCCCGTGGCGATGGTCGAGCCGGAGCCGGAGCCGGGGGTTGCCCTGCGGGTGGCCGTCTTCGAGGACGGGAACGCCGACGCCTACCGGCAGCCGGAGGAGCCGGGGCTGGCCGGGCTGCGGGTGCAGGTGGAGGGGGAAGGGTGGATGCAGGTCTTCTACCCCGACGGGTCCGGCCTGGTGACGGTGACGCTGCCCGGGCCGGGGGTGTACCGGTTCGTGCTGACCGACCGGCCGGGACCGTCCTGGCAGCCGACGACCCGGACCGTCCTGGAGGTTCGGGTGGGGGCAGACGGGTCGGTGGCGATCCTTCCGTCCGGCGGGCGGAAGGTCCTACCGGTAGGGCTGGCTGAAGGCGTAGTCTTCGCTTTCGGGCTGGTCCCCCGACGGGTGGGGCTGCTGATCCCCCTGTCGGCGGCGGCTCTGCTGTTCGCTGCTGTAGTGTCCGCCGTCCTGGACCGGCGGGCGAAGGCGGTCCGGGATCTGGAGAAAGTGTTGGGAGGTGAAAGATGACCGCACTGGAATGGTTCGCCTGGCTTGTTCTGCTGATCGTCGCCCTGGCGGCGGGGCTGGCGGTGACCCTTTCCAACGGGGCCGTGACCCGGGCCATCCGCCGGTTGGAGCGGACGTACCGCCGTCAGAAGAGCCTGGAACTGGAGCAGTTGCAGGCGCAGGTGGTGGAGCGGCGGATGCAGGAGGTTCAGCGCGAGTTGGCCGCCAACGAGGGATGGCGGAAGGTGTTGAACCAGGTGCTCGCCGACGCGCTGAAGGACACGTCCGCCCGTGTAGGGCCGGTGGGGGTTCTTTCGCTGACCACCGACCCGGCCCCCGCGTTCACCGTCGCCGGTGAAGACGGACGGGAGTACCTGTTCACCACCGCACCGGACGTGTTGGAACAGGTCGGGTGGATCGGCCGGAAAGCCCCCGTGATCCCCCTGGATGCTTCTCTCCACCCGGCGGCGCGGGCGGAGGTCCAGGCGGTGTGGGATCACCTGGCGGAGCAACGGCTTCGGGGCGAAGTGCCCACCTTGCCCCGTCAGGCGGAGTGGTTCCTGGTCGTGCGGGAGCGAAAGGAGCAGGACAAACCGGCGCGGAGGTAGCGATGGGGATGTACCGGGCTTCTCTCCTGTTGGTTATGGTTGTGATGCTCACCTGCCCGTTCTCCCTGCCCTGGGTGAAGCAGGGGGACGATGCTCTGGTCGGCAAGTGGGCATTCGTGGCACCGACGCCGACGCCGGTGCCGACGCCGGCACCGGGCGAAGGTACGCCGACCCGCCCGCCCATCCATCTTGACCTGGAGAAACTGGTGTGTGCCGTCAACTATCCCAACTCGATAGAGTTCTTCGCCGACGGCACGTATGCCGCACCTCCCAGGCCCATCATCCCGCACAATTGGAACGGCAGCACCTACGAGGTGCTGGAGGACGGGCGGCTGCGGGTGGACCTGGGCGGGAAGTACGGTGTGTTCACGTTCCGGGTGGAGGGTGACACCCTGATCCTGGCTGCCGAGGGCTGCCCGGAGGTCCGCTACCGGCGGGAGGAGTAGGAGTGGAAGATCTCGCTGGAGAACTCGATGTGCATACTGTGGACGCATCACCGCGAGTGAGAGAGCAGTGATGGCCCAACCTACTCGCTGGCTTCCCTGGATGCTTTCGATCATCACAGCCGTTGTTGTCCTGGCGGCCTCTCCCGCGACAGGGGCGGGGTCAGGCGGCGGGTCGGGGGTGGAGGTGCGTTTGGCACGTCTGGCGGGTGCGTTGTCGGCTACCCCC
>DUEL01000123.1 GCA_011192125.1 Thermoflexia bacterium | reverse complement strand
GTTGGAATCCCCGAATGCCCGGAAGGGCATTAAGACAGGCGGTCCCACATGTGGGGCGGGAGGAGGATCTGTAGGGTTGGAATCCCCGAATGCCCGGAAGGGCATTAAGACACGCTGGCCGGAAAACTGGAGATACCCCTTCCCCTCGGTTGGAATCCCCGAATGCCCGGAAGGGCATTAAGACTCCTCGCGGGAGATTCGCCTCCTCGTGGGGAATTCGGTTGGAATCCCCGAATGCCCGGAAGGGCATTAAGACAGGCGGTCCCACATGTGGGGCGGGAGGAGGATCTGTAGGGTTGGAATCCCCGAATGCCCGGAAGGGCATTAACCGCGAACCCACCCGCGCGTTCGGCCCAAAACGGGGGTGGGAAGCGACCATAGGAAAGGGAGTTCTAACCACACCGATGAAGAGGGGAGGTAAATGTCCGATAGCCCGCTCAAAATCCAGAGCAGCCGCCTGTTCGACAGGCTGTGGGCCGGTCTGAACCTCGACCTGACGCTCCAGATGCTGCGAGGGGAGCCGCTGTGGGTCGGCTTCTGCGGATGCGAGAAGTCGATCGAGGCGGGCATCCCCGCAGTCTCCTGGCAACCGGAGCACGACTGCCCGTTCTGCGGCAGGGCGGTCGAACTCCAACCGATGCCGCCGCTGGAGATCACCATCACGGAGGACGGCCGGTGTCGGATCGACCTGGTGCCTCTGAGACGACCCGCCGAGCGGGAAACGCCCACCGTCCCACCCCCCACCCTCCACCCAATCGATGAGTGACCCCGGTCCGCTCGCCGTAAAGATGCAGAGGACGCAGAGACGGTCTCTTTCTCTGCGTCCTCTGCGTCTCAGCGGTGAGATCCAATCGACGTGCAGGAGATGAACAGATGGTCGACACTCTGATCCAGGAAAAGGTCCTGCGCCAGATCGACGAGCACGAGGTCGTCGCCTTCACCCAGGAGATGGTCCGCTTCGAAAGCCAGAACGGCAACGAGGGGCCCATCGCCCGCTGGCTGGCCGACCGGCTGGCGCAGGCAGGGATGGAAGTGCAGTTGACGGACGTCCACCGGGGGCGGCTCAACGTGGTCGGTGTGCTGCCCGGAAGGGAGGCCGGGATCGGTCTCCTTTTCCACGGCCACACCGACACGGTCCCCTTCCTGAACATGAAGGACCCCCTGAGCGGCGAGGTCGCGGACGGCTGCATCTGGGGGCGGGGGGCGTGCGACCAGAAGGGCGGCCTGGCGGCCTCCATCATGGCGGTGCAGGCCATCGCCCGCGCCGGTGTCCCGCTGCGCAAGGGGGTGGCGGTGGCCGCGGTCGTCGACGAGGAGAGCGAACACCGGGGCTCCTACGCGCTGGTCGAACAGGGGATCCAGGCCGACGGCGCCATCGTCACCGAGCCCTCCGGCCTGCGGCTCGTGCTGGCCTGTAAGGGCACGGCCCCCATCCGGATCACCTTCCACGGCAGGATCGCCCACGGCGCCACCCCCTGGCTGGGCGTCAACGCCATCGAGAAGGCGGCCAAAGCGGTGCTGGCCCTGGGCGAACTGCCGCTCCGGACGGCGGACCTGCCGGGATTGGGCTCGATGCGCGGCTCGATCAACGTCGGCCTCATCAGGGGAGGCACCGCCTACAACAACGTGGCCCACGAGTGCTCTATCTTCCTCGACCGACGGACGGTCCCCGGCGAGACGCAATCCACCTGCCTGGCGGAGATCCGGCAACTGCTGGACCGCCTGGCGGCCGAGGATCCCCAGTTCCGCGCCACGCTGGAGGTCGACCGGCCCGACTGGGAGTGGGAGCCCATCAAGAGGCGGGGGCTGAACCCGGCGGTCACTCCGCCCGACGCCGCCGTCGCCCAGGCGCTGATGCGGGCCCACCGGGCGGTGGTCGGCGAGCCGGTGGCGTTGGGGTACACCGACGGCTACCTGGATATGGACTTCCTGGTCAACGACCTGGGGATCCCCACCGCCAACTACGGCCCCGGGGACCTCGCCCTCGCCCACACCGACCAGGAGCGGCTGGACGTCGGGGAACTGCTCACCGCGACCCGCGTCTACGCCCTGGCGGCCCTGGAGATGTGCCTGTAACCCCCGCCCCTTTGACATCCTCCCCCACCCTCACTATAATCCCCCCGGACCCCAGATCAGAGAGGACAACCCGTGGTAAGGAAACCGATCTACGATTTCGACCTCCTGGCGACCGACGGCCGCGCCCGCGCCGGGCTGCTGAAGACGGTCCACGGAGAGGTCCCCACCCCCGTCTTCATGCCCGTCGGCACCCAGGCGACGGTCAAAGCGGTCTCCCCCCGCGACCTGGAGGACCTGGGCGCGACCATCATCCTCTCCAACACCTACCACCTCTATCTCCGCCCCGGCGACGAGCGGATCGCCCGGCTGGGCGGGCTCCACGCCTTTATGGGGTGGGATCGCCCCATCCTGACCGACTCCGGCGGCTACCAGGTCTTCAGCCTCGCCCAGCGCCGCACCATCGATAATGACGGCGTCACCTTCCGCTCCCACATCGACGGCTCCCGACACCGGTTCACCCCGGAGAAGGTCATCGCCATCCAGGAGAACCTGGGGGCGGACATCATCACCTGCCTCGACGAGTGCGCCCCGCCCCTCGATTACGACTACAACCTCCAGGCCCTGGAGCGGACCCACGCCTGGGCCGCCCGGTGCAAGGCCGCCAAATCCCGGCCCGACCAGGCCCTCTTCGGCATCGTCCAGGGCGGCGTCTTCCTCGACCTGCGGGAGCGGTCCGCCCGCTTCCTCACCGACCTGGGCTTCGACGGCTACGCCATCGGCGGCCTCAGCGTCGGCGAGACGAAGGAGCAGATGCACGCGGTCCTGGAACTCCTCGACACCCTCCTCCCCGCCGACCAGCCCCGCTACCTGATGGGGGTCGGCACGCCGGAGGACCTGGTGGAGTGCGTCGCCCGGGGGGTGGACATGTTCGACTGCGTCCTCCCCACCCGGATGGGCCGCAACGGGAGCGCGCTCACCCGGACCGGGCGGCTCAACCTGCGCAACGCCCGCTTCGCCGACGACCCCGCTCCGATCGAAGAGGGCTGCACCTGCTACACCTGCGCCCACTTCAGCCGCGCCTACCTTCGCCACCTGGTGGTCGCCAACGAGATCCTCGGCCTCCACCTCATCACCCTTCACAACCTCCACCTGATGCTCACCATCGCCCGCGAACTGCGGGAAGCGATCCTCCAGGGCCGGTTCGAGGACTACCGGGCCGCTTTCTGGGAGCGGCGGAGGGCCGCCCAGGGAGAGCGATGACCCCCCGGCGCAACGTCCCCGTCCTGATGGCCACCGTGGCGGCGATGCTGGCCGCCCGCCTCACCTGGGGCCGCCTCCTGCCCACCTACTACGCCACCCTGGGGGCGACCGAGCGGCAGATCGGCACCGCCTTCACCCTCTTCTCCGCCGCCTTCGCCCTCTTCCAACTGCTCGGCGGGCTTCTGGCCGACCGGATTGGCCGGAAGCCGGTGGCGGTGCTCCCCATCTTCGGCGTGGTCGTCTCCGTGGCCTGGATGGCCCGCGCGAGGGACTGGCAGGCCCTCCTCGTCGGCCACGTGGCCCTCGCCGTCTTCGCCTCCGCCCAGTCGCCCGGCTTCACCGCCCTCCTGGCCGAATCGGTCCCGCCCGAGGAGCGGGGCCGGGCCTTCGGCGCCGTCTCCCTCGCCGCCCGCATCGCCAACGCCGCCGGGCCCGCCCTGGGCGCGTGGCTCCTCGCTTTCTACTCCCTGCCCACCCTTCTCTGGATCACCGTAGCGGTGGGGATCGTCGTCAGCCTCGTCCGCCTCCTGCTCCTCCAGGAGACCCTGCACCGGGTCCCCCCGGAGGTCCCCGACGGCCGCCAGCCGGCCCCGCCCTCCCCCTCCCGGTCCGTCTTCCTGTACTTCCTCCTCGTCGGCGGCCTCTACACCGTCCTGTTCAACCTCCTCTTCGGCGGCCCCTTCGTCGCCCTCCACGCCCGCCAGGCGATGGGGCTGGACGACCGGGGGCTCAACCTGCTGTTCGCGCTGGGGGACGGGGTGGCCATCCTCTCCGCCCCGCTGGCGGGCTGGTTGGGCGACCGGGTGGGCCACCGCCGGATGATGGCCGTCGCCGGAGGCGCGATGGGCCTGGGCGTCCTCGGCTGGGCGCTCCTCCCGCCGGGCCCCCTCGGGACCCTCTGCTTCGTCCTCGCCGCCGCCAGCGGCCCCGCCGCCTCCATCGCCTACAGCGCGCTTCTCACCAGCGCCGTCGGCTCCGCCCGACGGGGGGCCTTCGTCGGCCTGATGGGCACCCTCACGGGGCTCCTCGGCTCCCCCGCCGGCCGGATCGGCGCCGAACTGCGGGCCTGGGCCGGTCCCGCCGCCCCCTTCTGGGCCGGCCTGGCGACCGCCGGTGCGCTGGCCCTCGCGCTGAGCCTGAAGCGGCGATCCGATCGGGGATGAGAAACCACAGAGACACAGAGGGCACAGAGTTCCATCGGTTTCTTGGGTTTCTCTGTGTCCTCTGCGCCTCTGTGATTTCATTCAGCGCCTGTAACAATTCGGCAGGAGAGATGGGACAGCGAACCCTGAACGAATCAACGAATTGGGGATGAGCCTCCGATTCGTTAATTCGTTTACGATTCGTTGTCTCATCCGCCCGCAGTCTCCCCACCTACCAAACTTATTACAGACACTTTCATTCAACGCGCACTTGACGAATAGAACGTTTGTTCGTATAATGAGGGCGGAGGCGAGGGGAATGGAGCCGTTGGAGAAACTCCGGTTGCTGGGGCCGGCCACCTGTTACGAGCCCGCGGAGGAGGTGGAGGGGGAGGGGCCGGTGCGCCAACTCCCCTCCGACCTCGCCCGGTGCATCCACCACGCCGTGATGCCCGGGGGGCGGCGGATCGCCCTCCTCAAGACGCTCCTCTCCTCCGCCTGCGAGCGGGATTGCCTCTATTGCGCCTTCCGCGCGGGGCGGGATTTCCGGCGGGCCACCTTCTCCCCCGACGAACTGGCCCGCCTCTTCCTCCAACTCCACCAGCGGGGGATCGCCGAGGGGATCTTCCTCAGTTCGGCCATCCTCGGCGGCGGGCCGCAGACGCAGGATCGGCTGATCGCCACGGCGGAGATCCTGCGGAGCCGGTACGGGTTCCGCGGGTACATCCACCTCAAGATCATGCCCGGCGCGGAGCGGGCCCAGGTGGAGGCGGCGATGGCCCTCGCCGACCGGGTCTCGGTCAACCTGGAGGCCCCCAACGGCCGCCGCCTGGCCCAACTGGCCCCCCATAAGACCTTCGAGCAAGATTTGTTGCAGCGACTCCGGTGGATTCACGAAATTCGCCGCCAGATGGAGGGGCGGCGACGCCCCAGCGCGACCACCCAGTTCGTCGTCGGCGCGGCCGGGGAGAGCGACCTGGAACTGCTCGCCACTACCGGTTTCCTCTACCGCGAGTTGGGCCTGGCGCGGGCCTACTTCAGTTCCTTCCGCCCCCAGCCCGACACCCCCCTGGAGGGCCTGCCCCCCGCGCCCCCCGCGCGGGAGCATCGCCTCTACCAGGCCTCCTTCCTCCTGCGGGATTACGGGTTCGAGGTGGAGGACCTCCCCTTCGGGCCGGACGGGAACCTGCCGCTGGAGATGGACCCCAAACTGGCCTGGGCCCGTCGGCACCTGGCCGAGGCCCCGGTCGAGGTGAACCGGGCCAGCAGGGAGATGCTTCTTCGGGTGCCCGGCATCGGGCCGAAGGGGGTCGAGCGGTTGCTGCGCGCCCGCCGTCAGGCGCGGCTGCGCGACCTGAGCCAGTTGCGCAGACTGGGGATCGCGGCCGACCGGGCTGCCCCCTTCATCCTGCTGGACGGCCGCCGTCCGGCCCGGCAACTGAGCCTGTGGGCCTTATAGGAGGAAACCACAGAGACACAGAGGGCACAGAGGATCTCAAGAATTAGAGAAACTCTGTGCCCTCTGTGCCTCTGTGGTAAAATACCACTCAGGAGGACGTCGCATGCTTCAGGTTGTGGAACACGGCCCCATCACCCGCATCCATATGGCCCGCACCCTCTTCGGCCGCCCCCTCTACACCGTCGAGGCCTATCTGGTGGACGGGCTGCTGATCGACGCGGGCTGCCCGGGCACGGCCCGCGAACTGGTCGCCTGGTGCC
>DUEL01000122.1 GCA_011192125.1 Thermoflexia bacterium | reverse complement strand
GAAACTTTTCAAATCGGGTTGATTATGGTAACCTTTAGCCAGAGTAGCTCCGTGCAAGATATGGAGTTATAGACTTCAGTCGCTCTGTCGCTTTGAACAAACAAATGTCGCTTTAAACTACGTCTGCGATTATTATAATCGCTCATGTCTAGCACAGTGTACATGCTAAGTGGTAAAGAACCCCAATTGGGTCATAATAGTGTCCAGAGAACTCCTACAGGCGTGCTTGATTTCGGCTTCACATCAGGCGAAACCGATCTGGAAGGCTTACAAAACGCGAGAGAAGGATGTAGGCTATCCGGCCACAGGGCATACCTTCGCCAAGTGCCTTCCCTCGACGCATTCCTGCAAGGCTTTCCCATCCACCTGCAATACTACCGCGAGCAAGTCCAGGGTGCGGTTCCAGGTATTCTTATGCCGGCGGTTGTAGAAGAACTCGAACTGAGCCACATAGAGGGGGAGATAGACCTTGGAGATGCCCCGGTAGGTACGCACCATCTGGCGCAGCCAAGACCAGGTACACTCCATGGTGTTGCAGTGCACCTCCCCGCGAGCGTACTCCCCGGCGTTGTGATTGACGGTGGCGTGTTGATACCCTTCTTGGCTGAGGAAATGGTAGATGGAGTAGTTGTCGGTGTAGACCCGCGCTCCCTGCCGCACCATCTGCTTCACGATGGGGAGGATGGTCTCCGTCTGCACATTGCGCAGTACGAACAGGCGTACCTCTCCATCCCTCCGCAGGAGGCCGAAGACCGGCACCTTGTCGCTGTCCCAGGTGCCTCGCCCTCTTCGCTTCAGCCCTCGACGGCGGGGAGGCCGATCCAGCACCTGCCCTCCGGCCTGTCCCTTCAGCCCCGCCGTGATGTACACCTCGTCTCCTTCCACGACGTCCTCCGGCCCCAGGGCGATGGGCTCTGTGGAACGGGTCTGGTAGATGGCCGCCCGCAGCAGGCGGAAGAGACGGTCGCTGGTGTGACGGTTCACTCTGGCCTCTTCCGCCGTCTCCACGCTTGCCTTCCCCTCCACGAATCCTTCTACGATCAGCCAGAAGGTGCGGATGTCCACCCGCATCCCATCCAGGATGGTGCCGGTCAGGGGGGTGAAGGTTCCTCCCTCTCCGGGGTCTCCGGCCTCAGCGCAGACCCGACACTGCCAACGGCCCAGCCCATCTCTATAAGTGGGATCTATCAACTCCAGGTACTGCGGGTCCTTCTCTCCGCAGTGAGGACAGCGAGGCCCGTGGGGCCAGCGGATGCGGACCAACACCCTCCACAACTCCAGCCGAAGTATGCAATCGACCCACCCCCGCCTAGCCCGCAGGTCGGCCAGGGGGTCAGGAGGCTCCAGCGGCGGGGGAGGGGTGGCTGTTGCCCTCTGTGCTTTGGCCTTCCGCCTCGCCAAGTGCAGGGGCATAGGAAGCGCAGACTGTGCCCTGACTGGGGCAGAGACGGGCCGTTTTCCCTTGGCTCGCCGACGTCGAGGACGTTTCGGCTGCGGTCGCTGCCGCTGCCTCCTGGCCCAACGGCGCAGCCACCGCTCCAGGTTCCGCCGAGGATTGCGGTGCTGTCGGCACCGAGCAGGCGGCATCAACCGAGGATCCCACATCTCCGTATGCCGCTCCAACGACTGGGGAAGCAAGAGAATGGCGAGAAGCGCCAGTGCGAGTACAATACGTCCCAGACCTGGTGTGCGAACCATAGGCCACCTCCTTGCAGAGTGGGTTCTTGTAACTGGCCTATTTATACACCAGATCGCTCGTTTGGTAAAGTGCTAGAGATTTCGACCTCTACGCTATACTAGACATGAGCGTAATGGAATTCACTTATAAATTATCAGAGCGAACTGGATTTGAAAGCAAAAAACGAGAAAAGTGTCTATGTGCTAAAGAAGTTTCCAACTTGCAGACATACCGGAATGTCACTTGTGTTCATCTTCTTAACAT
>DUEL01000121.1 GCA_011192125.1 Thermoflexia bacterium | reverse complement strand
CTGGAATGCGCTGGAGCCGTGAGGGAGCGGAGAACCTCATCCCCGTGAGAGCGGCCATTATGAGCCGCCGCTTTGAAGACCTATGGCGCACCGCCTACAACTCGCCCCCAAACTGAAGCACACCCCAAACCAAAGGTTGATTTGCGGCAGGAATTGTGTAAACTTAAGGTGGGTGAGGGCGTTGAGAGGACGGGGTCCAGCCTGCAAGCGGCGGGCCTGGTAAACCTACATCCATCACCGGATGGTACTCGCCGGAGCCAAGACGATGGTCTAGGCAACAAACGAGTTCAGGTGCTGTGGAGGTGCCGCGGTCCAAACCGCCTTGCGGGTCTAGCGCGGGCAAGCACGGATCGATGAATTGTTCGACAACTTTAAACGGCACGACTACGACATCGAAATCACGCATCTGTGCCATTTTCTCCATCTGTCTCATCTGACTCCGGTTACCACCTTCATCATACCTCCGGCTGATTGCCTTCGACTCGCAAGTGGTCAAGCATGGCCAGCGATGTCATATTGGCTGGCTGGAGAAGCCCTGTGGGACACCGATGAGATCTCGCTGTAAGACCACGTCCCAGCCACTAGAGGCGCGCTCAAATATCTCCAAACATTGCAGTTTTTGTGGCGCTTTAGGCTTGTTGAGGGAGGACTTGTGGAAGAGATGATCCAGTTTCCCAATGGATGGAGCGCCCGTTTGATTCGCGTTTCCTCAGAAACCTCGATCCCTTGCCTTCTAGCAGCGTTAGACCCTGAGTCCTTCCGCGCACTGGTGGTTCTCAGTGGTGGAGCAGGGGGAATGAGCCACGAGGAAATGAAATCTGTGCGTCCACTCTTGGTGGATGGTCTTGCCCAACTAGCCACGCAGGAGCGGATCGCAATTTTAGATGGCGGTACGAACAGTGGCGTAATGGCCCTGCTCGGCGAAGGCGTTGCTCACCACGGTCTAACCGCTCCTGTCATTGGTGTCTGCCCTGCCGCAGCGGTTACTTGGCCAGGGAACCCAAATCCTCGGGCTGTGGCAGAACTCGAACCTCATCACTCCCACTTCGTACTGACTCCGGGAGAGAGGTTTGGGGCAGAGACCAAATTTCTCTACGCGCTGGCGGATGCGCTAGGGGAAAGGGTGCCTTCTTTAACGCTAGTTGTCAACGGTGGGCGCGTTACGCTCGAAGAAGTGCTTCACAGTGCCCATCAGGGTCGCCCTATTGTAGTTCTTAAAGGGAGCGGGCGTGCTGCCGATGTAATCGCCACTGCCTGGGAAAAGGGAGAGAGCGACGACCCCCTTGTAGATGAAATCCTGCGCTGGGGGGATATCGCCCTCTTTGATGTCGGCAAAGGACCTGAGAACTTGAAAACGTTTATTCGGAGAAAACTGTGGGAGGAGTGCAATGGCTAAAGTGGACACCTTTGAAGAGTACAAACTCTTCGTGGAGGATACCGCGCGGCTCTCCGATCGCCGCCAGACGGTAACTAACACGTACATCACTGTGAACTCGCTGCTGTTAGGAGCAATCTCGTTCTTGATTCGGGACGCCGCTAGTGGGCAATGGTGGGGATTGGTACTGTCCTTCCCTCTGCTGGCTGCCGGAATCGCGGTCAGTTGTTTCTGGAGGCAGTTCATTCATAAGTACAAGACCCTCATCGGCTTACGAATTGATACGCTTCGCGAAATGGAGGAACTGCCAGGGATGGAAAATAGTATTCGCATGTACCACGTTGAAGATGCCATCTATCCCCGCGACAAGGATGGGAAGATGATACCAGGTGAGGGTCTGAACTTTTCCGACCTGGAGCGTCGTCTGCCGACAGTGTTTCTGATCCTTTATATCCTGTACGTAGTCTGCACCATTCTGGCCCTACCGGTAGCGGTAGCTCTTTCCCTTATGGATGCCGGGAGGTGAACGCGAGGCGTGGGAATACTATGGGGAAAATGTGGAATTTCTCCTTGACTTTATTGCTTCGGGTGTGATTGAATAATAGGCGTTAAAACAGCTAAGTGTACTTAGATCCTGAAGGAGAAGTCTCTGATGGTCCGGACTGTCTTTTTCGACTTCGGAGATACGTTGGTGGAACTCAATCAAGCCCTTTATGAGGAAGCCATTTACCGTATAGCAAAGTTCACTTCACAGTCTCTCAGCGCGGTCGATCTGAAGCGAGCGGAGAGAAAGGAATGGGAAAAGAGGAAATCAACAGAAGAGATTATAAGAATACAGACGGAGGAGGAGGAATATGAGTACTGGAAAGGGTTTTACAAGGGAGTACTGACACAACTAAGGATTTTCTCCCCTCCGGCCCACCTCCTTGAATGGTTGGCCTCGGTACGGATGGACCCAGCGTCTTTCGTCTTGTTTCCTGAGGTGAAAGAGATCTTGAACATCTTGCAGAAAGAGGGGATCAGGCTGGGGATCATTTCGAACTCTTTTCCATCCGCGGAAAAGATCCTTCGGTATCTGAATCTGGAACGGTGGTTCCATTACGCTGTTTTCTCACATCTGGAGAAACTTGCCAAGCCGGATGTCAAAATTTATAAGAGAGCGCTCGAGATTGCTGGCGAAAGTGGAGCGCATGTCCTCTTCGTGGATGATCGCCCCGAATTTGTCAAAGGGGCACTCAAGGCGGATATACAGCTTGCCTATTGGGTGAATCGGAATGGCTGTTCTTGTCCCCAAGGGATCTCGCAAATTGGTACCCTGCGGGAGATCATCCCTATCGTGTTCGGAGAGCACGGAGACATACCCGGAACCAGTAGCATACATAGGATGGATCAGCCGTGAGTGCACAGCCATCAAATCATAATCAAGTAGATGCATTTGATTCGTGGTTGAAGAGGGTGAGACTTCGGGAGAATCCCTTCAGCGATTATACGGCCGTTAGTCCATATCTCCCAGATACCTTCATACAGCTGGGGCACTTACGTCTACGCGATCTGATAGAGGACCCGCAGACCTGGGTGATCTTTGGAAAAAGGGGATGTGGCAAGACCTCGCTGCGTAGAATGGTAGCACTTCGAAGCCGATCGCACGATTCTTCGTCGGATGTACTGATCCTGGAGTGTGAGCGAAAGGCTTTGGGGCGAATGATCCAGGAGGCTGGCTCTGTAGACAAGATGAGCCTCAGTCACTATGCGGGAACGCTTCTCCAATTAGCAGTCCCTTCTCTTCCCGTTGAACAACGCGTCCGATGGATGCCTATAGCCCTCTCACTCCGTGGTAGAGGCGGGAAAATCTTCCTGGCTTACACACACCGGGATTCAGTTGATGTGGGCGATTTGGTGGAGCAGTTGAAAAGGGCCGATTTGGAGGCGTGGTATGATCGGAATCTTCGTGGCCAAGGGCCATGGACCAAAGAACTGGAGCGCCAGATTGAGAGGGCTCGCGCCGTAGTAGTTGTGCTCTCCGCTCGCAGTCGGGATTCCGACTGGGTAGAACGAGAGGTCCTGTATGCAATGAATCACGGTGTGCCAGTGGTCCTTTTCCTACTAGAAAGGCTGGAAAGGGGCGATCTTCCCATCTGGGCAACAAACTTACCCCTGGCGAGGAATTCCGATGAACTGATCAGGATGCTTCGAGCGACGGGCAGGTTACCCTATTCTCCCTCCTATGAGGTGTTAAGTGAACTGGCGGAGGCCGCTGGCGTTCGCTTGGTGCTATGTCTAGTGGATGAGGTAGACGAAGTATCAGGGATAGAGGAGCAGTCCCAGATGCTCTCTCTGCTCTCTTGCCTGATGGCCCCTGAACTGCGCAGGATCGACAACCTGGCCTTCCGCTACTTTCTCCCGGCATCGCTGGAAGAGCCGCTTTCCCAAAACTCGCGTTTGCGTCTAGACAGATGCCACGTGGAGCACCTCCACTGGAAACCGGATGACCTAAAGAGGCTGATTCGCCAGAGAATGATCGCTTTCTCGGAGGATAAAAGAGCACCATACGAGTCCCTGGGACAATTGTGCGATCCTAGTGATGGTTTCGCCGCCCGGATCGATGACGAACTGGTAGAGTTGGCAGAGGGGAACCCACGGGCCGCCGTCTTTCTGGCCGATCGGATGCTCCGTTATCACTGTCGTAAAGAGGATCCTCCCCGATTAATTCAAGCGGATACATGGGAGGAAGTGAAAGAGAAATGGTGGCGGGTGGATCGGGAGCGGATCGTAGGGGCTGCGAATGGCGAGCAGCCGTTTCGGGTATGGGGAGATCAGATCCTATTTCAGGGCCGGAAGATAACTCTCTCTGGACGATCCTATGCTTTACTTCGCTGTTTGGTGGAGGCCAGAGGCCATATCTGCTCTATGGAGGAACTAAAACGGGCTGGTTGGCCTGAGGATAAGCCGGAAGGAGTGACAGAAGGGGCACTGAACGAGGCAATACGACGGCTGAGGCAGAAACTTGACGAGAAAGGGATCGATCCTCGCTGGGTAGAAAACGTCAGAGGTCAAGGGTATCGGATTGCCCGATCCCTGGAGAAGTCTGGAAGATAGGGGGATCGCACAGAGACCCGTGGACGCCGTAGCCTCGGAGAAAGTGGAACGGGCATTGAAGCGGTGGGAGGGGCAACCGTCGCAAGCGAGCCCGAGAGGAGTGAGTTATGAGTGCAGACAGACAAATTAGCCAGACCTCTCTTCTGAATATCGTGGTAGAGGGCCTCGAGCATCTATCCGACCCTGGCGGATTGGCACTGCTCGTCTTCTGGGCTGGCCCCGGAGGGGGTAAGACGACCTTTCTTACCGCGTTAAAAGGGATGTGCTCTGATGTGGTACTGTTAGGACCGTGGGAGGTCCGCACCACATCTTCCGATACCCTTGTGCAAGAGATCCCCGCCGCTGTTGAGAGGGCGCCTGGAGGGAAGAAGAGGCTCTTGCTGCTGGACGATTTAGGTGAACTGCTCCGCAGGGACGAGGGGGAACCGTTTTTCGAACTGGAGCGGGAGGTTGTCTGCCCCATATTGGAACGTGGGGACACGCTCATCGTCGCGACCAGCCATGCCCCCCTTATCCAGTGGCGGGAGTACGATGTGCGGATTCGAATGAAAAATATGCCCATCCCCCCTCTCACGCGGGAGGAGGTTGCCATCTGGGCTGAATTGCGGCAGATGGATCCGCAAAGGGTCTTTGCCCTCAGTTTAGGTTATCCCCAGATATTGGCTTGGCTACAAAGGCAGCCTGATCTCTCGCAGGACCAAGTAGACCGAAGGATTGTCGAACGTTTCCTGAGCACCCTCCCCGAAGAATCTCGCCGGTTAGCCGAGGTCGCCAGTCTTTTCCCCGCGTTCGACCTTGCCTCCCTGCGTTGTGCGCTTTCCGCGGAAGAGGACAGCGAGAGTTTTTACGGCAAGTATTTGGAGCGTATTCAAGCACTCATTCGGTCCGGTCTGGTTTTCTGGGACGTAGAGACCGTTGGAGCGTACCGCTTCCGTGTAGGAGTGGTCCGCCGGTTGCTGGCACGGAGTTTCCTGCATCGCCATCCTGAGGAGTCTATACAGATCCACCGCAGGGCAGCCGCTTATTATCAGCGGGAAGCCCTTCGATACGCGTATTTGGATCGGGTCCTGGTCAGCGCCCTCTACCACACGGCTCATGCTTATCGTACGGAAAGTCCGGGAGGTGTCTGCCTGCAGTGGGTGAAGGACACCCTGTACCGGTGGAAGGGAGCCAATTGGGATGCCGTGCTACGAGCCTGGAGAACCGGCGCAGGTGATCCGGAGGTGGTAGAGGAACTGAGGGACTTACTGGGAGCGATAGTGATGCGGCAGATTACTCAACTGCTGTTAAAAGCAGCCGCCCAGGCCGGGACCGTGATCGAGGAACAGGTACAGGAGGTGTGGTGATGGATCACTTGTGGATTCCCCGCCGGATAGCCGATGAGATTTACGAGCGCATTATCACCGAAGACCAGAGTGCCGTCGTCTATCTGATAGAAGCCCCCGCCGGGATGGGAAAGACGTTCTTGGCCCGCGATTTGGGCACCCGCCTGGGCAGCCCCACGGGGTATGAACCGGCACAGAGGGGCAAGATTGCTTGGTCGGGGATTCTGGATATTTATGACCCCGATACCAACAGCAACCAGGGGATGGAACAACGGCTGATCCGGAACCTCCCTCAGAGCGGCTATGAGTTCGATGCGTATAAGGAGGCGCGTACTCTTTATGACGCCTGGTTTAAGGGAGGCGTGACAGGGGGCAGTCTGGAGGAACAGCGTCGGGCAGTGGAGACCGCCTTTGCTAAAGGGTTGGAAGAGATCGCGAAGGACTGGCGTCTGGTGTTCGCTTTCGACACCGTGGAACGGTTGGAGTGGGCCGCGGACCCCACACAGAAAGAGATGGGGCTCTTCGACGACACCGCTTCCGTAATGGGCTGGCTGATCTTCCAGATCTCCCACTTGCGGCAAGGGGTGGTGCTTCTCCTGGGACGGCGGGCCGATCGTTTCTACGAGGCTCTGACCAAAGCGGTAGAGCGGGCTAACGAGGATCGGGCCCAGAATGGTCGCCCTCCCATCGAACTCTACCGCGTGCAGCTGGGCCCATTGGACGAGGCTGAGTTGAAGGAGTTCTTCTCCGACCGAATGAACCGCTACCCGGTCCTGCGCCCTTTGCTGGCCGAAGATCTAAGAATTCTTCTTGCACGCCAGACAGGGGGGAACCCCCTGTTGCTGGATCTCGCGTTGCAGGCCCTGGTGGAGACGGGGGATCTAACGCATATCCGGCAGGCCCTGCAAGCGCCGGGCGGCTTAAAAGCGGTGGGACGGGCCCTTATAGGGGCGTATATGAACCTCGCCAGCCCTGAGCGCCAGACGTTGCTTCGGTACCTGGCGCTAGCGCGCAACGGCCTGTTCACGGATCTGCTTCGGTTCCTGGAGCCGCAGTGGGTCGATGACCTCATCCGCGAGCTAGAGCGGATGGAGACGCTTCCTTTCATCAAGGTGCGCCAGGTCTCCGCGGTGGTGCCGGGGAGCGACGAGCGTGTCGAGCGGCGCACCTACTTTCTCCACGACGCTATGTACACTCTTTGCGATGAGGTGCTGCTGACGCCGGAACAGGTGCGACAAGACAGTAGACGTATCCTGACCTGGTACGAGGACCACATTGCAGAGGCATCCATGGCGCAACGAGGGCGGCGTGCCTTTCCGGCCCCCGACTTGTTGGTGGATTCCCTCGTCTACCGGATGCGGGTGGATCCGATCGCCGGTTATCAGTGGTACCTACAGCAATCCGACCAGGCCATTCGTGGCGCCCAGACCGGCCTGGATATGCGGCTGCGGGACGCTATGGCATTGTTCCTCGTGAGCGCTTCCTCTGAGGAGGAGCCAGGATACTCACTGAGCAGTCTCATCGATCGAGCGAACGTGGAGACGCTGTTCCCTGAGCTCGTCGATGATTTCCGTCTGGACAGCGCTACCCAGTGGATCAAGCGGTACACCATCCGGGGCAAAATGGATTTAGCCCGGCGTGTAGGGAAGGAGTCTCTCTCGGTAGCCGAGGAGATGCACCGTCGGGACCCCCAGCGATACGCCCTCCCATTTGCAGAGTTCCTCCTCTGGTACGCTCAAGCAGAGATGTACGGCTACGAGATCTCGAAGGCCGAGGAGATGTATAATCAGATTGTCGATCTGATTGGAGATCGGTACTCGCCTGCGGAACTGGCCGAAATCTCGAGCAAGAAGGAGGGGATGGATCCCTTCGACCTGTGGCGGCTATGCTTGGTGCTGGGGCGTACCTACAACAACCTGGGGTACATGCGCTGGATGTACCAGGGGAAGTACCGGCGGGCTATCCGCGATTTCCAGCGGGCCATCCGCTTCTTCCGTATAGCCAACTTGGAGGAGGAACTGGCCAACTCCAACGATAATATGGGGAGGGTCTACGCGTTGTTGGGAGGTGAGTTCCGATCCCTCCAGTTGATCCAGAATGGGATGGGGATCCGAAAGAAATTGAGGCTGAGTTATCGGGAAGCTCTGAGCGCCAACTCACTAGCGCTCGCACTTCTTCGCTTCGGCCGGATTGATCCTGCACTCCGGGCGGCAGAGGACGCGCTAAGCCGCTTCCGACGGGCTGAGGTGGATCGGGGTATCGGGTTGGGCTTACTGACGCGAGGGATGATCTACCGGAACCTGGCTGATATGTGGCGCGAGCAAGGTATTTCCCCAGACGACGCTATGCGGTTTACCGATCTGGCAGAAGCCGATTTAAAGGAGGCAGTGCGTATCTTCTCCGTCTCGGTCCAAGAGCCGATCCGCGAGGTCCAGGCCTACAATGAGTTGGCGTGCTGTTACCGTGCCCGTCATTTCCTGCTTATCTACCAGGGAGCCTCGGAATCGGAGCAAGAGATCGCGTTGGCACAGGGACGCACCTGGTTCCGCCGGGCCATCAAGGCAGCAACGGAACACAACTATACCGTAGAAGAATTGGACTCCCTGCAGGACCTTGCGGTGCTGACCACACGGGCTGGGCAGTACGAGGAGGCAGAGCGCCATCTAGAGGAAATCCGGGGAAAGATACCGGATGAATACAAAATCCGCGAGGGCGTTGGGCTGGCTGAGGTTCCCGAGGCCGATCGGGTGGATGCCTATTACCGCTTGATGGGGCAGGTAGAACTCTTGGCTGGTGCCATCGCTTTTGAACGGGGGCGCATCCGAGCCGGAAGTCCCAATCAGCCTGCGGAGATCCCCGATCGGGAGGCGTTGCTCGAAACGGCCCGCCATTATCTCCTGGCTGTCTGCTACTTTAACGAGTACTCAGGTGAGACGTTTGTCAACCGCTTGACCTATGCCCGGATTTATCGACGTTTCCAGGGATGTCCTCCCGACCTGGTTCGTGAGATCACCCAGGAGCATTTCCCTCGGTGGATTGAGGAGTACCGTCTGCCCCCTGAGCTAGCGCAGGGTCTGTTCCAAGATGTTTTCGGTCTCTTCTAGGGGGAATCCATCGGAGGAATTCGTCCTCCGGCGACGCAATTCCATATCTCGATGGGACGACCTTCACATCCGAAGTGCCGCTGGATAGGTTGAGCTAGGCGGCACACGTGTTGGGCCAGGACTTCTATGCTCGTTTTGTATGATTCCAGCATAATCCGGTAGACGGGCTCCGTGCTGGCTGGTCGGCATTCCAACCTTGTCAGATCAGGGATGGCTTCCCGCGTGCGGTGGAGAAGCTCTCGTAGGCCGGGGATCTTGTCGGCGGGGACATCGGTGCGCCGCCCGATCCACACAGATGCCTTGACCTGGGGCCACTTGCGCATTCCCGGCGCGAGATCTCGTAACGTCGCGTCGGGCCACCGGGTCAGTTCTCCCAGCACGGCCAACGCAGTACGCAGTCCGTCTCCAGTCACGTGGGCATCGTCCGTGTGTAGAATGATATGACCCACTTCTTCGCCTCCCAGGGTCAAGTTGGCCTCCAGTAGCATCTGCGTAACGTACTTGTCTCCGTTGCGGACCATCCGGGTGTGGATACCGTGGCGACGAAGGTAGCGGGGAAGGGCGGAATTGCTCATCGTGGTGATCACAACGGTATCTTGGGATAATCTTCGCTCGCGTTGAAGCTTGAGGGCCAGAATGGCCAAGGTCATATCACCATCATAGATGAGGCCATCGCGATCCACTAGGATCAACCGGTCGGCATCCCCGTCCAGGGCAATGCCTACATCTGCGTCGCGCTGGCGTACCCGAGCGGCAAGCCACTCAGGAGTACAGCGCACGAACTCACTGCCGGCCCGTCGGTTTATGTTGAGGCCATCAGGGGAAACGTTCATCAGCGTGTGGGGAAGGTTCAGCAAATTCATCACCAGGGGACCTACCCAGTAAGCAGCCCCATTGGCGCAGTCTACCACAATCCGGCAGGCTGACCATTCGTAATCCCGATATTCCCTTGCAAGAGCATGCGCATATTGCCGTGCGTAATCCGGCTCAGTAGTTATGGTTGCAGGGCGGATTTCGAAAGGGAGAGGTTCGTCCCCGAAGAACAGGCTTTCCAGAAACTCTTCAGTGTAGTCATCTATTTTGGTGCCCCGATGAGAGAAAATCTTGATGCCATTCTCCTCAATGGGGTTGTGGGAGGCGGAGACCATCGCGCCTCCGGCGAAGAAGCCTTTGCTAGCGATTAGGAAGGATACCGCCGCGGTGGGAAGGATTCCTGCATCTACCACTCGGACGCCCGCGCGGGTCAGGCCTTCCACGAAGGCAGCCTTCAGGCGGTGACAGGATTCCCGTGTATCAGTACCGATGAGGAAAGAAGGGCTCAAGAATTGCTCTCGTAGCCACTTTCCCACCGCGCGACCAAGTCGTTCAGCATCCTCTCGCCGGAGAGGGTATCGGTCTATGATTCCTCGCACACCATCTGCGCCGAAAAGCCGCTTTCTCATCCTCGTACCCCTCCAAGTTCATCTTATCACAAGATGAATGGAGAATCAAGAGAAATTGGCGGAAACTCTCTCTGGCGGAAAGATAAGGTAACTATAGATTCCCAGCGATACGCAGACCGATTCAGCGAGGTGGGAAGATGAAAAGGGTGATGAAAGGATGAGAAAAATACCTCCCCCCTTATTAATGATGCGATCATCGCTATCAGAATTACGGCATTTCTTGGAGCAGAGGGGTGTCCTCCATACCCGTCCGGCCGTGTTCGTAGACCGCGACGGGACGATCAACGTTGAAAAAGGTTACCTCCGCCGCCCAGGGGATCTAGTGCTGCTACCGGGCGTCGGGGAGGCCCTAGCACAATTGAACGCGCACGGCATTCCGGTGGTAATCGTTACTAACCAGTCCGCGCTCGGACGTGGGTTGATGGATCAGGCTGAATTTGAGGCTGTGAGTGACGCCCTCTGGCGCGCGCTGAGGGAGCGCGGGGCCTACTATGATGCTCTTTATTATTGCCCTCATTCCCCTGACGGTCTCCCCTGTGATTGTCGAAAGCCTCGGCCCGGGCTCTTACTGCAGGCAGCGGTAGACTTGGGACTTTCTCTAAGCCGGTGCTTCGTCGTGGGAGATAAGCGATCGGATCTTGAGGCGGGACATTTCTGTGGCTGTCAAACGATTCTCGTCCTCACTGGTTGGGGTCAAAGGACATATGAAGAGATTATGCGGGCGGGGGACGTACAGCCCAACTATGTCGCTGATTCACTTTTGGGGGCCGTGCGGTGGATTATAGACCATTTGGGCACGAGTTGACCATTCTTGCCTTTTGTTCTCTCCTTCCCAATCCACCGCCTCCACCGCCCGGCGCAGGTCCTCCCGGCCGGGTTGGGTGTAGACGGCGGTGGTGTTCAGCCGGGCGTGGCCCAGGAGGGCCGCCACCTCCGTCAGCGGCCGGCCCGCGTCCACCAGGTTCTTGGCGAAGGTGTGGCGCAGCGCGTGAGGTGTCACTCCCTCCAGCCCCGCCCGGCGGGCGTAGTGGGCCACCCGGCGCTGCACCCCACGGGGTCGCAACGGCTCCCGGTCCCGGCCCAACAGCAGGTGGTTGTCCTCCACCTCCGGCCGAACCTCCAACCACGCCCGCAAGGCGTTGCGGGCCGATTTGTTCAACGGCACCTCCCGGTACTTCCCCCGCTTGCCGGAGCGGACCACCAAGTGGCCGCTTCGGTCGTTGAGCACCACGTCGGCCAGCCGGAGGTTGCACACCTCCGCCACGCGCAGGCCGGTGTCGAGCATCAGGGCGAAGAGGGCCTGGTCGCGGCGGGCGCGGATCAGGGCGGGGGTGACCTCCCCGGCCAGGCGGGCCTTCAGTTCGGCCAACTGGACCACCTCCCGCAGGGCGCGGCGGAGGGCGGCCTGCTCCCGCCGGTCGAGCCAGCGGGGCGGGCGGGGTTGCTGTTCCACGGGCCGTATCCCTTTGCAGGGGTTAGTGGCCACCATCCCCTCGTCCCGCGCCCAGGTGAAGAAGACGGAGAGGCTGGAGAGGGCACGGTTGACGGAGTTGGGCTTGAGGCCGCGGACGGACTGGAGGTAGGCGCGGTAGTCGCGCACGTCGGGCGGGGTGACGGCTACGGGGTCGAACCCCCGGCCGGTGGACTGCTCGAACCAGGCGGCGAAGGCTCTCAGGTCGTCCAGCCGCAGCCGGACGGTGCGGGGGCTGCGGTCGAGGCCCTCTAAGTGGGCACGAAAGCGGTCTAGGATCTCGGTCATCTCCCGAATATACGGCCTTATTTTGGCCCGTTAGTTCCCCGTTTTCTACGCCATATACGGCGCTTTTATCGTATATAGAGCCGTATATAATGCCATCTACGACGATTTTACCATATCCACCAGAAGCGTCAAGCAGCACGATGTGGGGGAACACAAAGGCCCCTGGGAGGCGTCCAGGGGCTGGCAGTAGGGCTCCGATGAGTTTTTCCTATCGCTCCAACTGGCTCCTCAGCCAGGCCAGGAAGTCGCCGGGGGTCCCTATGCGCAGGCCGGAGCGGCGGGCAACCTCGGGATCGTCCAGGAAATGCCTCCGGTCCAGCGTCACCAGGTAGTCCACCCGCAGGGCCATCGCCGCTGCCAGGATAGGGGCGTCTTTGAGGTGGATGATCTCCGCAGCGGCAGCGACTTCGGCAGCATCGGGTGGGTCGGCCTTTTCAATGGGGCAAGCGGCGAGGAACCGCCGGTACTCGGGGATCGCCCTGGGGAGACGCGCCCTCAGGTTGCAGTCCGGCTCTATCAGCACCTCCTCGGAGATCACCAGCGTGATGACTTCCGCCTCGGCGAGGGAGAGGATCAGGTTGCTGGCCCTTCCGGGGGAGACGAGGCCGGCAATGAGGGCGCTGGTATCCAGGAAAACCCTAGGTCTCAATGCCGTACCGCTCCTCGACGTATTTCCTGCGCTCCTCCTCCAAACCCTCCAGGAGATCTTCCAGCGTGATTCCCTCCTCCCGCATCAGGGCTTCAATGGCTTCGGCTACTTCCGGGGCCACGAGCCGCTTGCGGGTGGCGATGAGGGTCTCCCCCAGCCGGATCAGCGTGAAGATGTCTCCCTCCTCGATCCCCATCTCACGCCGTATTTCGGCGGGGATGGTAATCTGCCCCCGATCCCGCACCTGCACCACGACCGGACCGCTAGTCTGCACGGCCTCCTTCTTTGTCAGAATTTCTGATGCCATTGTACATTGGACGAGGGAGGATGTCAACTCCTGGTGTTCGTCGCGGGTCGGTGCCAGGTCGATCCCTTCGGGAGGTGAAGGGTGGACATCACGCGGAACAGGGGGCAAAGAGCACTTTCCATCTAGAGGTTCCGAGATTTCGATGCGTCATCCGCCTCGGTGCGAGATTGCTTCGACCTGTCTGACGAAATCCCGAAGGCTTTCCCGCATGCGCTCGCCGATCTCCACGCCAACGAGCGAGACGGTCACTGGCTCATCGCAGCCGGGCCGGAGGCCGAACGCCTCTATCGGGCCGACCACCCGGGCATCTCCACCTACTACGGGGTAGACCAGCACAACCGCCGATGCCTGCAAGTCCTTATGGGTGGCGTAAGCAATTGTCTGGTAAACGTCGCTACTTCGAATCCGTCCCCCGGCAACGGTGAGGGTGTCCTCTCCCTCGATTGGCTCCCATACTTCCCGGTACTTGCACTCCACGACGCAGCAGGGCTTTCCATCCTCATCCTTCACCAGTCCGTCCAGTTCGATCCATTTCTC
This sequence comes from Thermoflexia bacterium, assembly GCA_011192125.1. Classification (GTDB taxonomy): domain Bacteria; phylum Chloroflexota; class Anaerolineae; order B4-G1; family DUEL01; genus DUEL01. The sequence continues at coordinate 26,098 of DUEL01000121.1, read as the reverse complement.
TCCTGCCCCAGATCCCAGGTCATAAGAACGGACAAGGTCTCGTTTATCCGCTACGAAGCGGTGCCCCACGTGGATACGCAACACCCCCCGCACAAACCGCTCGAACAGGTCGTTCATATCCAGCGTGAACTCACGGAACTCCGCCGTGCCAGCCTCGTTTTCCATTTGGAACGACCTACAGATAAAGCGACAGAGGGCATGGATGGGACGGTACGCGGCATGCAAGCCGGTGTACCGGACCCGCCCAAAGTCACTCAGACGGATAGGGGTGAGGGTGACACCGCCCAGCGCCTGCCGTCGGGCGTTAATGAGGGGCAACAGCAGACGGCGCTGCTCTTGAGGGAACGTCGCTACAGCGCGGGCACACAGGTGGAGCGTCCACAACAAGATCCGGTTGGAGAGCGTGTCCCGGCTCAACTCGCTGAACTGGCAGGGCACGATGTAATCCTTTCGGTGGGGAAGGCTACGCCGAAGGTAATCCTGCGCCAGCACCTTTCCCCGCACCCGACCGTTTAGATCCTCCCGTCGCACGATGTAATCGCGCCGCAGATGTCGTCGGATGAACTCACCCAGCCGGTGGAGAAAGAAGCGGATCACCAGGCCCGTAACGTTCCCCGCCAGAGGCGCTAAGCTCACCGGGTCCTCCAGCCGAAGCGGTTCGATCGTCCGGTCGGCCCAGTAGGCGTAGTCGAACATCGTCAGAAAGTCGGCCCCGTGGATTTTGGGACGGACATGCACGGAGAAGGATTGCCCTTCCCACTCCACTCGAGCCACACCGACGATCGAACCAGCCCGCACCCGGAAGACCGGGCTGCCCCGCTCCTGCGACGCCTGGTCATCCAGCACCAGCGTGAGGCCCAATCGCTGGCGTACTTCTGCTGCGGCCTGCAACGCTCTCCACTCCGCTTCGCTCAACGGTGGAGAGAGGCCGTACTCCTCCACAGAGATCGGTCCTAGCGAGTTCCCTTCCTGCCGGAGCTCACTCCCCTGCCAACCAGCCACGGACCTGTCTCTCCAGTTGCAGCGGGTCGACCTCGACCAAGTTGACCTTCCCTTCGAGGTTCAGCACCGGCGGATCGACCAGGATACCCTCCTTATAGTACTCAACCAGCAAGGGGGCCACCTCGAACGCGATCCTGCTCGCCAGGTCGTCGGCGTCCGACGCGAGGAAGTAGGAATGCCCCACCGCCAGGTCCTCGGCCACGTAGCCTGCGCCGACCTCTACGAACAGTTTCTGGACTTGATCGAAGAGGTGCAACGCCTTTTCCCGCAGGACCGGGTCCTCATAGTGCATAGCGACCACATCCCGATCAGGGGCGAGGTGGATGAAGGAGAACCGGCGACGGATGGCATAGTCCACCAACGCGATAGCCCGATCCGCGGTGTTCATCGTGCCGATCAGGTAGAAGTTCGCCGGTATCTCCAGCCCCGGCCGGCCGTTCACCGCGTAGGGGGTGAGCACCACGTGGTCGCGGTATTCCAGGCTATAGATCAGTTCCCCCAGCACCTTCGCCAGATCGCCTCGATTGATCTCGTCCACAACGAGGACTACAGGTACCTCAGGCCCCAGGCGGCGGGCCAGTTCCGCCAGCGTCCCCAACAGACGGTTGACTGGCCGGAAGACGATTCCGTCTCTCTCCGGCTCCGCCTGGATGCCGCGGACGAAGTCCTCGTACGTGTAGGAGGAGTGGAACTGAACGATATCCCACACCCCGCGTGGCGGAGGGCCGCTCAGGACTGCCTGGGCCAATCGGGCTGAATCGCCCTGGAGGTCTGGGTTTTGGCGCAGGATGGCTGCCAGTTGTCGCTCCTTACGTCCCTCATCGTCCTCGGGGTCCAAGCCTAGCATCCGAGCTGCCAGGCGAAGGGCCTGGTAGGTCTTGCCCACCCCTGGGGGTCCGGCCAGGACGATCTGCCCTTTGAGCCGAAGGATCTGCTCCATTTGTCCCAGTTCGTCCCCCTCACCGTCAGTTGGCTCGTAGAGGCTGTTCTCGATCTTATGGATGATCTCCCTCAGTTCCGCCACGGAGGAGGGCTCAACTTCCCCGCTTGCCAGCAGGTTGCGATGAGCCTTCAACACATCTCGCAGGATCCGGCGTGCCAGAGGTGTATTGATGTAGAGCCCTTTCGAGGCCATTCGGTTGCTCGGGGCTACGTACCGATCGAGTGGGATCTCCACCTCGGGGGAGAACCAGGTGGACGCTTCTGGTCGCGCGTAAATCACGCGGTCTGCCGAGCCGTGTGAATCGGGCTCGATCCGATCCACCCGATATACGCCGACCAGGACCAATCGGCGAGCCGAGGGCCCCCCGGGTGGTTGCGCGACGAAGAGGATATAAGGGGGATGCCGACCTGGGGCTGGCGATGTCCCTTTCCATCGCACCCACTGCCACTTGGAGAATATCGCGCTCTCGTGGCAGTGTCCCGGCTTAGAAGGATCGGCGCACTCCTGCTGTTTTCGCCTGTTGATCTCCTCGACCTGCCCACCGATCTCTCCCCAGATATCGAAGCGGGTATCCAGGCAGGCTGTATTGCCCAGCGGGTCCTTGCACCCACCACGCCATCGGTTATCGTGCCAGATGATCTGGACAACCAGGCTATCCTCGAGCGCAACAGCCTCACGGTCCATCCTTTTCCTTCCCCTCCAGGAACGCACGAACCCGGCCCGCCACCTCCTTCTGGGAAGCCTGGGCAAGGTCGATCCGTCCATCCTCCAGTCGAATCGTCACATCGTCCAACAGCCCCTCCCGCAGGTACTCCCGCAGCAGCGGTACCACATCGTAGGCGAACTTGAGGGCCAAGGACTCCGGCCCATCGGCCAGGAAGTAAGTGTGGCCAACCATCAGGTCGTAAGGACTGTAGCCTACCTCGTGCAGCCCTTCAAACAACCCGGCCACCGCGTCGAACAGCGCAACGGCCCGTTGGGCCAGGAGCGGATCGTCCCGGTAATGGCCTATGATCACATCCCGATCGGGCCGGAGGGTCACAAAGTAGAACCGGCGGCGAATGGCATAATCCACCAGGGCGATGGAGCGATCGGCGGTGTTCATCGTGCCCAGGAGGTAGAGGTTCGGAGGAAGAGAAAGATCCGGTCGGCCGTCCACAGCGTAAGGAGTGAGGACCGCCTCCTCTCGGTACTCCAGGCTGTAAATGAGTTCGCCGAGGACCTTGGAGAGATCGCCCCGGTTGATCTCGTCCAGGATGAGCACGACGGGCAGCCGGTCGGAGGTCAGCGCAGCGGCCGTCTCCGCCAGGAGACCCAGGACCCGGTTGACGGTGCGGAAGAGGATCCGTCCGTCCGTGGGCTCGGCCTGCAGCCCGCGCACGAAGTCCTCGTAGGTGTAGGAGGGGTGCAGTTGGACGATCTCCCAAAGTCCGCGGCCGCCAGCGCGTACTCGCTCCGCCAATCGAGTGGGAGCGTCGGCCAGCGCAGGGTCTTCCTCCAGCAAAGTAGCGAGTTGGTACTCGCGCAGCGGCTGACGGACCGCCCCTGCATCTGTGCCCCCCAGGCCCAACATCGCCGCTGCGACCAGGAGGGCGGTGTAGGTCTTGCCCGTGCCCGGCGCGCCCTGGAGGATGACCTGAGGCTTGCGCCGGAGAAGGGCGACGATCTTGCCCACCGTTGGGGGGAAATCCGTCGCGGCGCGCTGGCCCCGTTCGTCGATCCAGCCGCCCTCAGGGACACCGAAACCGCCTCCCGCCACGTGGATCAACGTCTGGACGTCGATCCAATCCCGCCCGCCCAGCCGCTGAACGGTGGGCCAGAGGGCGCGATAGAACTCCCGCACCCGCTCGTAGGTCTCGGCGTTGGGCTGCGCGTGGTAACGGATGTCAAAACCCACAGCCCGCGCTGCCTTCTGGAGTGGGGAAGGTTTGATAAAAGGGTACTCCCGGTCTGGCCACATCATGAAGTGAAAATAGGAGACGAAAGGCCAGGAAAGTTTCCTGGATCGGTAGCGCCGCTGACGGACCGGGTCCTTTTCGTGGAAGCGATGGTACACCTCCGTCGCTTCTCTAACAAACCTCTCTAACCGATCTACGAACGGCTTTTCCCCGTATAAGAAGTCCCAGAGCGTTAAGGAAAACGAGCGCTGTTCTTCAGGGTCCAGTTCCCGAACCCACTGGTATTCATCCCAGCGTGCCAGTGGTCCTTCCATCGCAAACGAGCGGGCCACCCGTTGGCAGATCTCGGACCAATCCTCTGCTCCGATCAGCCGTTCCAGCGCCTCTCGGCTAAGCCACTCCTCCCGCATCTGCTGACCGCGCTCTTTCTTGTAAGTGTACTCCCACTCTGTGAACTGCTCGTCGCGGAAGTTGGTATGGCCGTAATACTGCTGGAAGCGGGCGATCAGGATGTCAACGTTCATTTCCCCTCCCTGCGTCAACGGTCGCTTCTCCCAACAACCGCCGTGCCTCTTGTTCCAGCCTCTCGAACCGCTGCTTCAGGCGGTGCTGCGGCTCCCCCTGGATCTCCACGAAGAACGGGTCGGTCGGCCGGGGGGGCTCTATCTCCGCGCCCGCAACGCGCAGCAGCGCGGTCCAGGGATACCCGTGCCGTTTCAGCCCGAGGACGGCCGCCCGGTTGAAGGCGACGGGATAAGCCTCCTGGCCGAAGAGATCCGGCTGCTGGCCCAGCGCCAGTTCCACCGGCGCGGCCCGGACCAGGATCCGGGCGGCGCGGGCGGCCCGTGCCCGCTCCCGGACCCGCCGGAGCCGGCCTTCGAAGGTCTGCAAGGTCCGCCATTCGGCCTCGACCTGTTCTCTCAGGTCCTGTCGGGCCGCCTCCACCGCTGTTTCCGTCCAGCCGTCTCCTGCGGGTGGGTTCTCCAGTGCCTCCCGCACCTCGGCCAGCCGCCGGAGGCGGCGGGGACGGCCCTCTGCATCAAGGGCGTAGTAGGCTACACGCCGAAGCGGGGTCTCCACCTCCAGCCGCAGCAACGGGCCCATTACTTCGTCCCCCTCACCCATCCCGACCACCCGGTCCAGCAGCCGCTCCAGTAGGGGGTGTCCAAAGGTGAGGAACTGAAGCGTGTTGGGGTGCGCGTCGAACACCGCCGGGTCGAAGGTGACGGCGACCTCCCCGTCTTCGTGCCGCAGCCAGAAGGCCCCCTCAACGGTCTCGTGTGGGCGGAACAGGGGGCGCAGGGCTGGCGCAGTGGTCAGGGTGGCGGCCAGTTCCGGGAGCGTGACCGGCGTGTCCGACGGCACGGTACCCTCCGCCTGCCCGGCCCACTCGTCCAGGTCCCATCCCTCTGAGGCGCGGTCCAGTTCCGCCTCGATGCGGTCCAGTTCCTCTCGAAGGACCCGCTCCCGCTCCGGTCCTGGCGCCATCGCCGCCGCCTCGATGGTCCGTCCCACGCGGGCCAGGATGGGTTGCAGCGGCCCCACCACTCCCTGGAACCACTGGATGCGATGGGAGAGGGCCTGGTAGACCCGCGCCTCGACGGTGCCTTCGTAGAAGTAGTTGCGGATCCACACCTCCTCATACCGCTGCCCGATGCGGTCCACCCGTCCGATGCGTTGCTCCACCCGCATCGGGTTCCAGGGCATATCGTAGTTGATGAGCACGCCGCAGGTCTGGAGGTTCAGCCCCTCGCTGGCGGCCTCGGTGCAGATGAGGATCTTGATCTCTCCGGCGCGGAACGCGTTCTTGATCTCCTCCTTGCTTGCCGGTGCCCACCTCACCCCGTCCCACCGCTCCCCGCCCCGGCCGCTGTAGCAGGCGACGTGAATTCCGTAACTCTGCCGCAATTGCTCGCGGAGGAAGTCCATCGTGTCGGTGTACTGGGTGAAGATGAGGACTGTTTCCCGGTGGCGGAAGAACTCCTGCAGGTCCTTCAGCAGTTGGGCGACCTTCGAATCGAGATCGCCCAGCATCGAGAGGTCGTGGAGGAAGTCCTCGACATAGGCGATCTCGTCCCGGAAGAGGGAGCGATCCGCCGGGATCCATTCGTCCGCGTCCAGGCTCAGGGCCTCCTGCTCCAGGTCCTCCTCCAGCCCCAGATCGGCCTGACCGCACAGGAAGGCCAGTCGTCGCTCCAGGCTCCGCTGCACGGCGTAGAAACTGCTGGTGAGGCGGCGGCGGTAGACGGTCATCACGAAGCCCAACCCCTTCCGCTCCCCCTCGTACTTGCGGTAGAACTGGGTGATGTACTCCTCGATGCGGTCGTAGAGGGCCCGCTCCTCGTCGCGCATCGGGATCCACTCCATTTCGGGTTCACGGGTGGGGACCCGGTCCCGCAGCAGGCCCCGCCGGACGTACTCCCGCAGCAGGGCGCGGGTGTTGCGGAAGACGAGGCGGCGGAGGGGGGTGTGCCGTTTGGCCAGAGCGGCCATCGCCGTCTTCGCCTTCGGCGGGAGGGAACGGACGGCGTGGGCGGAACCGTCCCCGTCCAGCAGACGACGGACCCGTTCCCAGTCCACCGGTCCCAATTCCCGCTGGGCCCACTTCTCGAACTCTGGATCCGGCCGGCCGTCGGCGATCTCCAACTCGGCGCGCACCAGGCGGAGGACGAAGGGCCAATCCACCTCGTCGGGCGGGCGGCGCAGTTCCTCGTAGAATCGGAGGAACGACCTCTCGTCCGCCCCCCAGGGGCCGCTCAGGCCAAGGAGGCTGAGGAGGTCCCATACCTCCACCGGATGGACCTGCATCGGCGTGGCGGTGAGCAGGAGGAGGCCGCGGGTGCGGGCCTGGAGCCGGTTGAGGAGTTCCAGCATCCGGTTGGGGCGGTAGCGGCTCAGGTCGAGGAAATCCCGCCTCCGGGCGTGGTGGGCCTCGTCCACGATCACCAGGTCCCACGGCCGGGCGTCGAGCAACGTCTCCCGCCGCTCCCGCCGTTTGACCAACTGGCTGGAGGCCAGCGCCAGATCCACGCCGTCCCATGGATTGGGGGTGGGGGGAACGCGCTCCTCGCCGCGGACGTCGCGGAAGAGGGTGCCGTCGTAGATGGGGACGTTGAGGCCGAACTTCTCGTACAGTTCCTCCTGCCACTGGCGGAGGACCGACCGGGGGGCGAGGATAAGGGCGCGGCGGACGATCCCCCGCAGCCACAGTTCCCGCAGGACCAGACCGGCCTCGATAGTCTTGCCCAGGCCCACCTCGTCGGCCAGGAGGTAACGGCTGGGGAAGGTCCGGGCGACCTGGCGGGCGACGACCCGCTGGTGGGGCCAGGGGGTGATGGCGGATGTCGCCATCCCCAGCCCGGCCGCGCCGACCAGGTGGGGCAGATCGCGCAGGAAGCGGCACAGGATCCGCTCCCGTTCCCGCTTGGGAGCAAGAGCGATCCGTTCCACGCCCTCGCCGATCGGTCTGGGCGTGCGCTCCAGAGGATCGCGGGTAGGAGGCTGGGAGGGGGTGTAACGGAGAAGGCGTTGGCGGGCCGCCTCAGGCACTGGCAATCCGATCCAACCCGGCTCCTCGTTCGACCAGAGCCGCTCGAACCAGCCGACCAGTTCGGCGATGTACTGCCGTCCCTCCTCGGTCCATGAGCGGAAGACGAGGAACTGCTCGTAGTTGTACTGCCAGCCGGTCTCGGATTCGTTGACGCTGCCGGAGAAGGCGACCTGGTTGCCCTCGGCGTCGGTGAAGATGCCGACTTTGGGGTGGAAGTAGTCGCGGGCCTCGTCGGCGGGGAGGGGGAGGCCGTCGTGCCCTTTGCGGAGGACGACGCGGATTTCGAGCGCGCCAGAGGCGACCATCCAGGCGAGGACGCTCAACCGGTCCCGCATCAGGCGGTCGGCCAGGTCGTCGGGGTCGGGGAGTGCTTCGTCTAGGCGGGCGGCGACGACGTCCCGCAGGTCGTGGCCCTGGCGGATCGCTTCCACGTCCTCGGGGGTCAGTTGTGCGCCGACCAGGAGGCGCATCTGCCCGCCATTGGCGATGAGGTGGGCCACGCCGGCCGCCGCCACGGCCAGCGCGCCGGAGGAGAAGAAGCCGGCCATCCGGTCGTAGCGGACGCTGGCGGAGAGGGCGGGGATGTAGAAGGTGTGGAGGGGGTCGTCGGAAGAACTGTAAGAGAGGTGAAACTCGATCTGATGTAGCATCGCTAACCCCAAGCGTAAGCCTCTACAGAGCACGATCGTCCGTGCGAACCAGAGGCGCGAGCAAAGGTCCGAGTCAGTAGAGCCGAACGGCGTAGGTGTGGCCGGAGCAGAGTAGCAGTTCTCGTCTCTACTACAAGCCTGAAAGCACGTCCTCCAATTGTGATGCTGGGCCTACCACCACCACTCCTCCCACACGCCTTCGGCCTCCACGGTTTGCGCGGAGGTATCTGTAAGGGAGCGGATCAGGTCGGAGGGAATCTCGGTCACGAATCGGGATAAATCATCCTTGCGCCAGGTGCCGTAGGTGTCCGCGTGCCGTGCGTAGGTTGTCAGGTACAGCCGTTTCTTTGCTCTCGTGATAGCCACGTAAAACAGGCGGCGTTCCTCTTCATCTGATCCTGTCTGCTCAATGGACCATTTCAAGGGGAACCAGAACTCGACCAAGCCAACCACGAACACGGTATCCCATTCTAGCCCTTTCGCTCGGTGAACGGTCGACAGGACCACCTTGTTCTCGTCCGTCTCGGGTTGGAGAGGGTTGGTGAGTTCCATTGCCACGGTGTTGACGAAATCATGGGGTGAGGAATAGGCCTGAGCAAGGCTAACGAGCGCTTCCAGGTCTCGCTCGATGGCCTCCCAGGTGTTGTGGAAACGGCTCTTCAGAGGCTTACGCAGCCATTCGATGACTGCTAGGACCAGATCGGATGCCGCTCCGCCCTCTTTGGGGTCTAGGTACCGCTTCAGCTCCTCTAGCTTTTGGTAGAAAGCATCGAGCGCTGTGCTGGTACTTCTCTCTTTCTCCAAGGTTTCCCACAGACTCATTTGGCGGGCTTCGGACTTCTGCTCCAATGCCCGCACATTTCGGTGTGGTAACCCCAACAGCGTCTGCAAGTTGGTCAGGGCAATCCAGTCATCTGCGTTGATTACCAGACGCGCGCCGTCCAGTATCATCTTGATGTGTTCCAGGGCAAAGAAGTCTTCTGCTCCGTAGACGACGAAATCGATGCCTTTTTGCTTCAGTGCGGCACTGATAAGGAAAGACTGGCGATACGCGCGAAACAGCACTGCGATCTCGCTCGGAGGAACTCCGTCGGCCAGGAGGTTGGCAATGGTGTCCGCAATGAACCTGCCCTCATCTGCTGGCGTGCTCCCGATGTACAGCTCCGGTCTCCTGCCGTCTGGGTGGACTGCCTGCAGGGTCTTTGGAATTTGCCTGGGGTTGTTTCGGATCACCGCGTTGGCCACTCGGACAATCGCCGATGAAGACCGGTAGTTCCGGGTCAGCATCAGGCGATCTGCCTGGAAATCGTTTTCAAAGCGCAGGATGTTTTCCACCGTGGCTGCGCGAAAGCCGTAAATTGCCTGAGCGTCGTCGCCAACTACGGTAATCGTGTTACCCGGTGAGCGGAGCAGTTTGAGAATTTCAGCCTGGATAACGTTGGTATCCTGATATTCGTCCACTAGGATGACCTTGAACTGTTGCTGATAGCGAGCACGGACTTCTGGATATTCACGAAGCAGTTGAAGCACCAAGGTCTGCAGCATGTCGAAGTCCACCCGCTGACTACGACGACACCGCCTCAGATAGCGTCGGGCGATTGCTTCGATCCTTTCCGCGCCCACTGTGAGTGCGTTCGGGAAGCGAGGGCTGGTAATCAAGTCCTGGATAGGTCGCAGGCTGTTTCGGGAGAAGCTGATACAGCGGATAATATCGTCCACCACATACTGGTCACGGATACCTTCGTCCGCCAGAATGCTCTTTAGGACCCTTTCGCTGTCCAAAGCGTCGATCACCATCCAGCCCGGCTTCAAACCGAGCAAGTGGCCATACTCCAGAAGGATTCGATAGCAGATACTGTGAAAGGTGCCTATCCACGCGTTCTTCAGCGCCCCTGGGAAGTACGATTCCAGGCGTTCCCGAATCTCACCGGCTGCCTTGCGGGTGAAAGTGATTAGCAATATGGATTCAGAGGGGATCCCTTCGTCCAAGAAGGATTTAGCACGATGTACCATCGTATGGGTCTTTCCCGAACCTGGTCCAGCGATGATCAGCAGGTTTCGTCCTCTATGATTAACTGCCATTCTCTGTTCGTCGTTCAAGTGGATCATGCTGCTGTCCTCGTAAGAAGTTCTAGCCTTCTGGGCTGAGGTTTGAGAGAGAAGTCTCCTACACCAGGAGTTGCAGACAGCCGATACACGGCTCCTGTCCAGGCTGCCTGTGGCGGCCTGCTGGGCGATGGAAGATGTGGGTTTGGCGAGGCTTGTTTACGTTCACCTCCTTTACCTACATAACTATATCAACCTCATCTGCTCCACCCTCACCTCCGCCTCCTCCTCCGTCACCTCCAGATCCTCGAAGAAGGCCAACCGCAGTCGGTCCAGGACATCCGCCTCCGGGCGGACGAACTTGCCCTTGACCCGCGTGCGGGGGATGGCGTTGAGCATGGCCTGTAGGCAGGCCTTGAAGGTGGAATCGTTCCGCAGGCCGGTCCGCTTCAGGAAGGCCTCGCAGGCCGGCGCGCCGTCCTCCTCGTACACCAGCATCGCCGTGTGGACCGCGTCCAGCCAGGTATCAAAATGGTCTGCCTCGGGATCCACCCGGCCCCGTCCCCGCCGCTGCTTCGGCCCCAGGAGCACCACGTCGCTCCCCTTCTTCCCCACCACCCGCCCCCGTACCAGGTCCGCCTCCACGTCCAGCCCCAGCGCGATCGCCAGTTTGCGCGCCTCGTCGGCGGGGAACCGCTCGGCGCGGAAGGCGTCCCAGGCCATCAGATACCAGTCGGTCACCGGGTCGAACTGGACCTCCCGGCCGCCCAGCAGCCCCCGCTTGCGCAGCCGGATCACCTCCTGCCGGGCCAGGTCCAGGGCGGTCTCGGGACGCAGCGGCTTCGGCTGCCCGGTGCGCTCGTCCACCTCGCGGGTGAGGACCGGCCAGTGGCGGGAGATGACCGCCAGGACCGGCCCGAAGACGCTCAGGTAGAGATCCACCCCCGTGATCCCCCGCGCGGCGAACTCCTCTGCCTTTTCGCGGGCCACCCGCCGGACCTCGGGGGCGATGTCGTCCCACCAGTAGGGCGGACGGCTGTCTGCCCCTACATCCCCCGCGATGGTCGCCGGGGGTGGGGGTGAGGTCCGTTTGCGGCAGGCGAGGAGGATGGTGGAACGGGCGGCGTTCTTCTTCGCCTGGTGGAGGGAGTGCTCGCTCTCGGTGTGGACCGGCCAGGAGGACTCGACGGTGAAACCGGCCCCGATGAGGGCGGTGGCCAGCGTGTCCCAGGCCTCCACCCGCTTGTGGGTGAACATCACAGTCAGGACCCCGTCGTCCCGCAGGACCCGGTGCATCTCCCGGAAGGCCGCGGTCATCTTCCGCTCGTAGTCCCGCTCGGCCAGGTCCTTGGGGCGGGGACCGGAGCGGCCCCCTCCGATCCCCTTGAAGCGGGCCGGGTTGGCGACGGCCTCGGCGTCCTTATCGGTCAGTTGGGCGGCGAACCACTCGGGGTAGAGGTGGCCAACGGTCCGCTTGAGCCAGACGTAGAAGAAGTCCGAAAGTTCGGCGTACATCACGTTGTCGTAGTAGGGAGGATCGGTGACGATGGCGTGGACCGATCCGTCGGGGAGGGTGGAGAGGTCGGCGGCGTTGGATTGGAGGACAGTGACCGAGCCCCGCTCGGAAGCGTGCCCCTCTAGGGTGGCTCCGGAGGGGGTCAGCAGCTTCGCCATCTCCCGGTAGGCATCCGCTACCTGGTCGATGCACCACGGGAGGAGGTTGGCGGAGGCGTCGAATTCGGCGTGGCTCCAGACGAAAGCGAAGTCGTGGCGGTCGAAGATGCTGCGGATGCCGCGCGTCGGATCGAAGCGGCAGGCACGGTTGTTGTAGATGACTGCCTTGTCCATCATAATGCCCAAGTACGTCTCCACCACCGCGGCCCGCTCCGGCTCCATCTCGGCGCGGATCTCCGCACGCAGTTCCCGCAGCGTCTCGACGAAGGTGCCCAGGGCGAGCAACTGGCGGGGGGAGAACATGTCGGCCCAGGTGCGCATGCCGTAGTGCAGCGGGCGGAGGTCGTTCCCCTCCGGGATCGGCTCGGTGGGGATGACCTCCTCCGCCTCCCAGCGGGCGCGGACCCGGGCCAGTTCCGCCTCGGCGGCGCGGGCGGCCTCCAGGTCCTGCGGGGTGGGGGCGCGGAAGTCGAAACCGCCCCGCCGCTTGACCGCCACGGCGTAGAGTACCTGCCCCATCCGCCCGGCCTGGGCCTGGGCCTTGATGTAGTCGCCGTCGATGGTCTCTCCGGTCCAGGGGGAGCGGCCCACCCCCCGGCGGACCGTGCCTTCGTTTGGGTCGAAGTCGATGGCCTCGCCCCGCACGATCTCGAAGCGGGGCTCATCCCAGTCGGGGTGGGTCAGAAGGCGGACGGCGACGGGGTTCTTCCCCTTGCTCAGCCACCAGTTAGGGCTGAGGGGGACCGGCTTGCCGGTAGTGGGGCAGGGGACGGTGCGGGCCCAGAGGTAGGCTGCCCCCTCCGCACGGTCGGGAAGCGGGGTGAAGAACGGCTGCAGACGTTCCTTGACCGACTCATACCACCGCTGTCCCCATCTCTTGATGTCGGCAGCCAAGTCGGGGCCGAAGCGGGCGGGGTAATCGAGCGTGGCCTTGAGGATGACGGCGGCGACGGGGTTGAGTTCGTTGGCGACGGTGGAAAAGCCGTAGCGGAGGGCCTCGAAGGGAATGGAGCCGCCGCCGGCGAAGGGGTCGAGGACGATAAAATCCCGTAGGGGCACGGCGCGCCGTGCCCCTACCCAGGTAAGGGCCAGCAGTTCCTCCAGGAGGGCCAGGTCCTCGGGGGTGGGGTTGACGGTGAAAGCGCGGGGGTGGGTGTACGGGTTGGGGATGAACTTGCCTTGTTCGCGTGCCCGGAGTAGCAGGTTTCGGGCAGCGACCGGGTCGCCGTGGATGCCCAGGAGGCGGAGGAACCAGGCATGGTAGGCGGATTCGGTGGGGAAATGGCGCTGTAGGGGCGGACGACCGTCCGCCTCTACCAGTTGTTCCCACGAGGGAAGGAGGCTGGCCAGGATGGCGGCGCGGGAGACGGTGAGGGGTCGCCGGGCCCACCAGACGTGGAGGCGATTCAGGGGTGGCTTGCGGGCTGCGCTGGCATCACGCAGGCTCTCCGCGCCGATGGCGTCGAAGGGGAGCCAGGATTCGAGGAGGGTGGTGGGAGGCATCACTCTTCTCCTGTGCCCAGTGGTGTCATGTTGCCACGTTCGCTTTCTTCCGGGCCGCAGGCCACCCCGGCTGCCCGACAGAGGCGGGACTGCTGAGGGCGTCGAAGCGGCCCACGGCACGGGCCAGGATGGTGTTGATGTACTGGTTCAGGCTCACGCCCTCCCGCTCCGCCTGGATCACCAGGTCGCGGTGCAGCGAACGGGGCACGCGAACGACGAATTTGCCGCTGTAGTCATCAAGGGATCGCGGCTCCGGGATCGGGTCACCGTCTTCCAGGGCCGTTTGAATCCATAGACACATCGCGTCCTGGATCATTTCCACGGCCTCATCGGGAGTGTCTCCTACGCTCATACAGCCCGGCAGTTCCCTCACCCGCACAAACCAGCCGCCTTCGGGCTCCCGAATCAATTCGATCGTATAGGGAAGGCTCAAGTAGTATTCCAGATTCTTATCCATCTCTCAACCCCGTTAAGAATGCACTCGCATCGTGCAGGCGCTCCGCGCCGGGGGGGTCGAACAAATGCACGCACGCGTGCATTCGGAAAAGCACGCGTGTATTTTTATACGTGTTGTGTGCTTTTCTCATACCTTACCCCTCTACCCCTACTTCCGATGCGTACCAGATCTCCTCGTCTGACCAGGCGGGTCAACAGACGATATGCCTGCGGGCCGGAGATTTGACAAAGTTCTGCCGCTTCTCGCCGCGAGATGGATCCGTACTTCTCTACATACTGAAGCACCATCTGCTCCTGCTGAAGGGGTTCAAAGCCTCGCTGGCGCACATAAGCGGCCTTCTCGCCCAGGCGACGGTAAGTAGCGGCGGACAGGTGGTAGGCGCGGCCTTTGCGTTCCCCGCGTGCCTCGACCAGCCCTGACTCCACCAGCCGCTCTAGCACTATCCGGGCATCGGCCTCCGGTTTCTGGATCAATCGCGCTGCCTCCCTGGTGGTCAAGTGCCGCTCCCGCCACAGATGATTGAGGATCAGGAGTTCATCTAGACGTAGCAGTCGGCCTGCCTGGCCTTCCTCCACTACCAGCCGCACAAAGTCCAGGTTGGCCTCTCCACCCGGCAGGACGAGCACCACATCGGTCTCTGTGCTCCGGTCGTAGGAAGGGGCAGGCCGGCCGTTGCGCAGTTGTTCGTAAAAAATTGTATCAATCCCTCGTGCCGTTCGTTCCACTACACCCGCCCGTTTGAAGGCGTCGGCCAGCAGGGGATTGCGTGGTCGCGGCGGGGTAACCAGGAGATTGTCCAGGTGTACACCTTCGGGGAAACCGCCGGGGTTGGAGATCTCGATACGGTCCTCAAACCACTGGATGTGAACGGCTCCCAGACGGGTGTAATCCCGGTGGATGAGGGCGTTCGCCACACCTTCGCGGAAGGCCCGCTCCGGATAATCGGGCACACCCACCCGAAGCATTCCCACCATCAGTTCTTCCTCACGGTAGCGGGCCCGGAAATGGCTCAGAATCTCATCCATCACTCGCAAAAGAGGCCAGCGGAAGAATTCGTTAACCTCCACTCGTGATCCTGAGAGCACCTGGAAGGCGACCTCGTGGGTAGGGAGGAAGCGACGGAGAGCCTCTTCTCTGCCGAAAAGAAGCAGACCCAGGGTGCGAATCGCCCTAACTTCGTGGTTAGCCTCTACCGCTCCCAGGGCCTTGGCCAGTTCCAGATCAGGGAGGTTGAGCAGTACTTCATCACCTTGGCCCCGGCTCTCGCGGATGAAACGTCGGAAGCGCTCGAACTCCAGCGGGTCCAGGTCTTCCCATCGGGCTTCTGGCACCACCAAGGTGGAGTAGTCCAGCGCACCTCGGGCGGCCAAGGCCGCCTGCATTTCGTGGAAGTGGAACGGAAGGCACTCCGGCTTCCCCTTGCCTCCGACGACGCGGCGTTTATAAGTGCCATCCGAAGTGCCCACCGGTCGATCCGCACGTGGGACCAGAATGACTAGCACGGGTTTGCCCTCTACCTCCACGACTTCCACCTCGCAGACAAGGGGGGGACGGGTGCGATTGGCGATCAGCGCCTGGACACGCAGGGGGTCTGTGAACCCGGCTTCGTGGCGAGGACGTGCCCCAGTCACCCGGCCATCGTCCTCTACCCCGATGAGGATAAAGCCCGGCTCTGGAACCGGTCGGTTTGCCATACAAACGACCTCTTCCACAAGCTCACGGTCGGAAATAGGACGTTGCTCTTCGCCCTTGAACTCCACCGTGAGGCTTTCTCCCTGAGCGATCAGCTGGCGAAGGCGTTCAGGGATCATCACAGAAGACCCTCCATTACTCCCCTGCGAGCAACACTCTTAATGCCCTCTGCGCCCGCTGGGCGTGGGGGCCGTCGCTGCATTTGGAGAACCAGTAGTAGGCCTCCTCATCTCCCATCGCCCGCACTCCCTCCCCGATCGCCTCGATCCGGTCGTATCGGCTCAGGGGCTTGACCGCCAGGAGGATCAGCGCCAGCCGCACGCCAGTCGGTTCATCCAGGTAGAAGGGTTTGTCCCGCCCGGCGGCGCGGGCCAGGTCGGTGGCCCGATACCCGTTGGCCCGCAACGCCTCCAGGAGGTGATCGGCCACCGCCCGCAGCGGGTCGCCTCCCAGTTCGACCCCCCACATCGCCCCCGGGGCTCGCCTCTCCCGCTCCCCGTTGCGCGTCAGCCACTGGTAGAGGGCCACCCGATAGCCCCCGTCCGGCTCCGGCACCGTGTACAGCACGAAAGGACGGTCCGGGTCCGGCTCGGGGGGCGGTACGGCGCGGTAGAGGGCTTGAGGCTGGGAAAGCGGCACGCCCTCCAGATCCACCTCCACCTCGAACAGCCGCGTTCGCCCCCGGTAGGGGATGGGGTGCTCGAAGCGGCGCGGGTTCGCCAGGTGCCAGGCGTAGCAGGGCTCGCCGGGGAAGGGGCCGTCCAGCAAGTGGTGGTCCCGCAGCGCTTCGTAGGCCTCCTCATCCACCGGGGTGATGTCGACCAGGTCCACCGTGCCGATGAGCGCGCCGTAGTCCAGTGCGTCGGGGTCGAAGCCCAGGAGGCGGCACCGACCGTCCCGCCGCTGGCTGGAGGCGTGGACGACTAACGTCCCCCGGTACGCGACCTGCCAGGTGCGGATGTCCACGCTCTTCTCGCCACGCACCACCTGCTCGGCGCGGGGCTGGCGGAAACTCAGCGCCTTCATCCCGTCTCTCCCTCGAACGGCTCCCCCTCCACTGTAATCCGGCCCAACCCCACCGTGGTCAGCACCTCTCGGATCGTCTCGAACTGCTCCCCACCGATCTCCAACCCCTCAGGGAAGCGGGCAGTAAGGACGGTGCGAGTGGTAAACTTCGTCGCCTCCTGGGCCAGGCCGTCGGTGACCTGCTTGAGCCGCTTGTACAGGCCCCAATCGAGCAGGGCTTGGATCGAGATGTACTGCCCGTCGCCGAACTCGGCGTTGTAGGTCTGCTGTACCCGGAACTCCCCTTTGCCCATCTGGGGGATCACCAGCCCCAGCGTGCGCATGTCCTTCGCCCCGGCCTTGTCGTCGCCGTGGACGGTGATCCGCAGCGACGTCAGGTGGGTCACCCCCTGGTCGTGGCACCGGTCGAGCAACTGCTGGAAGGCTTGCTGCGGCACCCCCTCCCCGCGCAGGGGTTCCCGATACGTCGGCTCCTCGATCTCCTCGGCGCAGACACACTGGCTCTGGGGCCGGCCGCAGATGGGGCAGGTCGGCTCCGGACCGACGGCCTCCGGCTTCACCTTCCCCTTGATGGGCAGGTCGAGCCGGGCGGCCTCCTCGGGCAGGTAGAGGTGGGCGTCGTCGTCGATGCGGACGGCGGGGGGCGGGGACTCGGCGTCGTACCCCAGCCCGACCGTCGCGTCGTAGTAGACCCACACCCCGCCCCGTATGCCGTTGAGCACCGTCTTCTTCAACTGGTTGAGGTCCAGCAGCATCGGCAGCCCCAGCCGTCGGGCGAAGGCCTGGCGCAGTTCCTCGGTGGTCATACTCGTCCGATCCACGTCCCAGGCCTTCGAGCGGACGTAGGCGGCGGCTAGGGTGGGATCGTCGCCGGTGAGCACCTTCTGGTGCTGCCGCAACGTTCGCAGGACCACCGCCGTCTGGTCCTGTTTCACCTCTCCTTGGTCCTGCGCGGGCAGCATCTCGTGGACCAGGTTGCTGTACTTCTGCGGCGCGTCGGCGCGGGGGAAGTAGAGGTGGCGGTAGGCGCGGGTGATGACCACCCGCAAGTTCAGTTCCTCCGCCTCGCCCATCTTCTTCAGTTTCTTCCGCTGCTCCTCGGTGAACTCGGCCATCCGCTCGGCGTCGCCGGTGATGCGGGCGATGGCCAGGTATCGCTGGGCCGTCTCCACCATCTCGTCCACCCGCTCGGCATCGGCCACCAGGAAGAGGACGTTGTTGCGGAACCGGCGGTAGGCCTGGTGGGTGCCGGCGTAGTCGGCGATCTTGCGGGCCAGTTCGGGCGGCGCAGGGTCGGCCGGAGTCGCCGTGGCCGCGTCGTAATGGAGGATGCACAGTTTGGGCGGCCCGGCGTCGTCGTCCACGTCGCTGGCCTCCTGGGGGAAGGGGATCACCTTGAAGACCCCGCTCTTCCAGATCTGACGGATGCGCCGGTCCAGTTCCGCCTTGGCTCGGGTGCGGCCCACCATCCCCATCTCGTCGGCGACGATCTTGTTGAGGGAGGGCTCTGGCTTGAAGCGGTAGCGGCGGCCGTCCCACTCGAAGAACCAGCCCTTGTCGTACAGTCGCTCGGCGGCCTTGTGGACCAGCGCCGGGTCGTCGCCGGGGGCCAGCACGCCCAGGAGCAGGTCGGCGGGGTCTACGCCGGAGGCGACTCCCTGGGTGAGGCTGTGGAGAAAGACGGTGGTGGCCACGCGGCGGGTGTAGGGAGGTTTGCCGGCGGCCAGCCATTCCTGGTCGAACACCTGGGCGTGGGCGGGCGCGCCGGCCTTCGGGCTGGCGATGTCCGCCTCGACCACCTGCTTGAAGGCTGGGCGGTCCAACCGGCTGGTCAGGTCGTCCAGGATCCGGTCCACCTCCAGGTCGACGTGATAGGGGTGGATCAGGTGCGTGTCCGACGGCCGAGTCTCCCACAGCCGTCGGATGGTCGCTGCCAGGAGCCGGAGCGCGCCGCGTGTCTTCTGGAAGTTGGGGATCGTGGCCGTCTTGCGGGTCAGGGTGTTCAGGAGTTCAGGGTGGAAGGGATAGTCGGCTACCATCTCCTCGGCGTACTCGGCCCGCAGCGCCCTCTGGGGCAGGTTAACCCCCTGCTCCACGAGGCGGCGGTAGAAATCGGTGTACGCGCCTGCCACCTCGCGGGCCGCCGCCCGGTCGATCCGGCGGAACAGCCGGTGGGTGACGATGGCGGGGATCTCCGTCTCCCCGGTGGGAGTGATCACCCGCTCTTGGCGGGCGGTGACCCGGCGGGCCTCGGCCAGTTCCTGTCGCAGGTCCTCGCTCTCCTGACCGAAGGCGTCGCTGGGATCGGAGAGGGTGAGGACGACCACCACCCGCTCCCGGCTGACGGCGAACTCCAGGAGAGACATCAGGAAGGCGACCGTCTGCTCGGCCAGGGTGGAGCGGCCGGTGGCGGTGGGGAGGGTCTTGGCGACCCGGAGGTGGCGTGCCACCTCGTCCAGCATGATGAGCGTCGGCTCCTCGCCGACCAACCGCTGTAGGAGCCCGGTGCCAGGGGCGGAGCGGTCTCGGTCGCCCTGGGCGGCGAGGGCGTATCCCTCCGGGCCGCCCAGTTGGTAGGCCAGTTCGCCCCAGAGAGTGTAGGTCGTCACGCCGTCGTCGTGGAGAAGCCCCTCCTGTCCCAGGTCCGACCCCACGACCCCGACCACTCGCACCGTGCCGGGGGCGGGGATGAGGTCGCTATCGACAAACGACGGCCCGGGATCGTATCCCCGGGCCGTATGGTAGAGACCGATCAGGTTGTGGGTCTTGCCGCCGCCGAAGGCGGTCTCCAGCCGGATGATGGCGTTGTTGGTGGGCTTCGCGCCCGTCAACCGGCCGAGCGCTTCATCGAGGAGGACCTTTAGACCTTCGGTGGGATAGGTGTTGTCGAAGAAGAGGGTGGGATCCTGGTAAACAGGGTCGGCGTCGCCTTCGATGACGTCGCGGAGTCGGGCAGCGAAGATCTCTTCCTTCAGTTCGCCGGTCAAGACTTCAGGGCGGGGCTCGCAGGTGTCGAAGATCGTCCTCATTCCTCCCTCTCCTCTCGGCTCCGTTCGGTTGCGGATGGGGCAGTGAGGCACCTTGCAACTTCGATTTCATTCTAGCATATCGGAGAGCAAAAGGCAACACGGGTGGCGCGAGAGGGCACGATTGACGGGAGTTGCTCATACCCAGGGCGGATGTTGCGGCCTCCGGTTCGCGGCCTCAGTCCTGCTCTTCGGCAGAAATGGGTTGTGTGTCTTTCCCATCTGGCCCTATTGCCCACTTCTTTCCCTTATCATCGAGCTCCTCCCAGCCATCGAGTATCCGTGCAGCGATGCGGGCGTGAACCTGCGGATCGAATTCGGTGAAGGGAATGAAGGGAAAATGTGCTGTCCGATCCCCTATCTTTACTATCACGTCTCCAATAGGAGGAGGGCCACCAAGAATTTGCGCAATCACGCTTCGGGCAATGGCCTGTTTCACTTGCCCCTCGGCCCGCCACCGCTCAGCGAGCTCGTACTCTCCCAACAACTCATAGGCCTCTGCTGCGCCATAATAGTCTCTGGCCCGTACAGCGTCCTCGGCGCTTTCCAGTAGCAGCCTGCGTGCTTCTTCCCGACGATCTAAGAACCACAGCAGGCGACCAAGGCGATATGTGATTAGGCCGCGCAGAAACTGATTGCCTTGCCGAAGAGCCGTTTCCTGTCCCTTTTCCCATGCCTCAATAGCCTGCTCGAACTTGCCCCAAAGCTCGAGGTAGTGGCCATACTCGAACCACAATTTGGCCTCTACGGGCAACCCCTCTGCCTGTGCTAGCGCGGTTGTGAATTCCCTTTCTGCAATTTCGTACATCTTCTGCGCCCCTGCAAGCCTAGCACACACCTGATGGAAATGAGGCCGAAGTGCGAAGTCGGCGCTGACGTGGGGCTGCAGCAAGTCTATCACCTGCTCAGCCTCTGAAAGCCTTCCTAACGCGATAAGGGCCGCTGCCTTCGTTAACATTGCCTCTGCCCATAACTTCTTCACTCCTGCCCTCTCCCAAAGCGTTGCCGCTAGATCGGAGAACTTCAAAGCCACCGGTACATCCAACTTGATTAAGAGTTTCCCCAGATTCGTTGCCAGAAAGGCCTTCCAAACACGGACGCTCTTGTCCGATACCTGTTGCAATTGATCGAGAGCGAGGCTGTAGAAAGCGTAGGCAGCCTCAATATTCCCAGACCCGTGTGCAAGTTCTCCCCTGGTAATCATTACCAAAGCCCGGAGCATATCGGGGACTCGTTCCTCCGCCTCATATAATTCCTCTCTGTTTGCAAGAGCCCAAGCCTCATCTACGCGCCCGAGCATATACAAGCACCGAACCTCTGCAAGGATAGCCTGCACCCATTCACAGTGTTTCCCCTGTTGGGAGGCGAGAGTGCGTGCGAATTGGGCGTGTTCCAAAGCCAGGTGTGGCCTCCCTGCGCCACTCAATGCATCTGCTCCGTACATATGGACTTCCAACTGCTCTTCAGGGGTACGAGCCGTCGTCCCAAGGCCTTCCAGCCACTCTTCAAGTACATCAACCATCCCACTTAAAGCGAGGTAAGCGCCAGTGGAGGCCAGATAATCCACCGCTTCTCTACTCATTCCAAGGGCAACTGCATAGCGAAATCCCTGTAGAATATGCGGGAGATTGTCTTGCCATAGAGCGATTGCCTCTTGTGTCCTCCCCTCGTTCCACGCCTCTCGTGCCTGACGGCTCACGTGAAGGTAATATTCGGCGAATCGGCACATCCCGGTAGTCAGTAGTTCTGCGCTGATTTCCTCATTCATCTTGGCTGCATACTCCTGAAGTACTCGGTGCATAGAGTATCTACCGGGGATGAGGCTTTGCACGAGCCCCAGTTTGATCAACTCTTTGAACCCTTTCCCTACTTCAGCGCTGCTCCAATTCAGCACGTGGGCTATTGCCTCAACAGAGAAAGGCTGAGGTACTTTTCCAAGGAGCTGGAACAATGTGCGCCCTCTCTGACTCAAACGGCTGTAGCTCATATCAAGGGCCAAGCGTACATTGTGCCGCTTGGAGGAGCCGAATTCTAGCACCTGCAAAAGATCCTCCCGCATTTCTGCCACCAAGCGGGCGAATCCTCTCTCTAGCCATGCCACGCGCCCTATAATGCTCAAGGCCAAGGGAAGTCCCTCGACCGAGGAAGCAATCCATTTCAGGTCCTCTTCTCCAACATCCGCCTTGCCTATGTCCCGCAGCAGGAGCCGGAGCGACTCCTCAATTCCCATCGGCTCTACCCGCAGGAGGTACTCCGGTAGTCCAAGGTCGCTTCGCCGAGTCGTGACCACCAATCCTCCTCTGGGGACAAGCGTTGCCCACCGAGTCAAGTCGATGGCTTCTGCTACACCATCGAGGATTAGCAACACCCGTTTTCCCCTAAGATGATGGACGGCAAACCGCCACATCTCTGCTTCGGCTACGGCTTGCTCACCACTCTCTAGATCTTGGACTAGGTCAGCGAGCGCTCCCAGCTCCCTCTTGTGTTCCAGGTTCAACCAATAGATTCCGTCCCGGTAGAACTCCCGGACAGCCTGCTTTTGTCTGACCACATGTTCCACTAGCCTGGTCTTTCCTACCCCCGGCAACCCTTGAACCACTACGAGGCGGGGTGAAGGAATTCCCGGCCCTATCAGCCGTTCCACAAGTGCATCGACTTCCTTTTCCCGCCCGACGAACTGTCCTTCACTTCCAAGGAAGGGAACCCCGTGTAGGATCTCCCCTTTCCTACTCATCCGCTCCCTCGCCTCTTCCCATTCCTCATCCGTCAGTTCCCATCCTGTCTGCTCTAGCACCGCTTCGAGCTCTGCCTCATCTTGGCATCGCTCCCCTAGGAAACGGGCTATGGCCAGGCGGCTTTCCCTGCTGAGGACGACCGGGTTTTGCTCGTTCAGCGCTCGGCTGAGGGTTGCCTCGCTCAGTCCCTTAATGGCCATCGCCATCTCCTTTTGCGAGGCGAACCCGAAGTGGGTGTACAGGTTCTTCAGCGCCCTCACCTGCCGTCGCTTCTCAGGGTTTGTATATTGATTGCTCATATCCAGCGTTCTGCAATCAAGATGGTTTCACGTGCAATGGCCGTGCAACGACCGTGAAACGGTTGTGAAACGGTCGCCTATGGTACGCTTGACCGTGCAGGGCCCTGCCCTTGTCTCGCATCCAAGCCGGGGCACTGCGAACCGGTTCGTCGAGTGCCCTCCGAATCGTCTGAAGGAGGGCAACAAATGGGCAAGAAGCATCATCGTAAAAGGGCTACTAGGCGCACCCGTTTCACTGGGACCCCGAAGCAGCGCGCTTTCAAGCGCTTGATCTTCGAGGTCCTCAGACGGCGAGGGGCCTGATCTCCCCGAACGACGCGGCCGGCCGCGTCTGTCCCTTTCTTGCCTATGTTGGTATAATCGTTGTAAGCCTGCGTTCGAGGTGGATCGAAGGAGGTCGCTCTATGTCTCAAGAGCCAGGGGCCAGCGGTCCCATAGGGCGTGCCCGCCGGACGAAGCGTAGGACGATGACCCCCTATGAGGACAAGGGGATCCCCCGGCGCGCCGTCATCTATGTTCGCGTCTCCCAGGAGGAACAGGCTGAAGGTCATTCGCTGGAAGCCCAGGAACGGGAGTGTCGGGAGTTCATCGCCCGTACCAAGCCCCATTGGACTATTGTCGGGGTATTCCGCGATACGCATTCGGGCAAGACTACCGATCGCCCTGGCTTTCGGAAGATGATGGACCTGAGTTATGATGGGGGGGGGCGGATGCTATCGTTACCCATCGCCTAGACCGTTTCTCCCGCAACCTCCACGACATCCTCGTTTACTTCAAGGAACTCGAGGCGATGAATGTGGTGATGACCTTTGCTGCAGAGAACTTCGACTTCTCTACGGCGGAGGGGCGTCTCCATTTTCACATTCTCGCCGTCTTTGCCGACTGGTATGTGGAGAACCTCGCTCGCGAGGTGAGGAAGGGAAAGATCTCCCGGGTCCGCAAGGGGCTCCATAACAACCAGCTGCCGTTCGGTTACGTCAAGGGTCCAGATGGTGTCGGGCAGGTCGTGCCCGAAGAGGCTGAGATCATCCGCCGTGCCTACGAACTCTACGCCACCGGCGAGTACACCGACCGGAGAATCGCTGAGTTTCTCAACCAAGCGGGCTTCCGCACCCGCCGAAACCGTCCGTGGTCCAAGGACTCCGTCCGCGAGCTGCTCCAGAACGAGTTCTATCTTGGTTTGGTCAAGCACCGTGGAGATCTTTATCCCGGGCTCCATGAACCGATCATTTCCAGGGATCTTTTCGACCGTGTGCAGGAGATACGCCGCGCTCACGCCCAGCGTCCCCGCCTCTGCTCGCCGACCGTTCGGGTCTATCTTCTTTCCGGGCTGGCCCGGTGTGCCCACTGCGGCCGCACCTTGCGTGCTCAGGGTGGTCCTCGGTATTCCTACTACCGGGAGATGTCCAAGATCCGCGGCTTTGCTGACTGTCCTATGGCGGGCCGGAGTATCCGTATGGAAGAGGCGGAGGCGCAACTGGCCCGCCTGATGATGGCCTTTACGCTTCCTCCGGATTGGCGGGAAGAGATCCGGCAGGCCCTGGAGGACGAGGATCAGCGTAAGGCCGTTTTGGTCGAGCGGCAGCGGCTGAGGGAAAAGCTTCGTCGGGTAGGCGAACTCTATGCCGATGGCATATACAGTCGTGCGGAGTATGAAGCGGCCCGGGAGGAAATCGAGCGGAGACTGGAGCTTCTGGTGCTTCCGGATCCCGGGAGGACGATCCATGCCGGGTATCATTTGGAGACGCTGGCCGAGGTGTGGCCTCTGGCCACCCGTGCTGACCAGAAGGAACTCTGTCGGTTGATGCTGAGGGCTGTGTACTTCGACCTGGAGAGGCAACAGATGGTAAGAGTGGTGCCCGAAGAGGATTTTCTCCCGCTTTTTCGGTACAACCCCTACCTGGAGGAAGATGGGGAGGGAGGGTACCGAGTTCACTTGCCTGAGGACCAAGAGGGGTAGGGAGGTTTTACTGTGACGGGGCAGAATCCCGCTTGACATTGGGGCGATCCGTGTTATACTGCGCCATAAGAAAAAAAGCCAGCCCTTTGGCGGCAGGGCTGGCAGGCGGGAAAATGCCGGGACCTTTACAGCGGGATAGAAGTCAAGTGTGCTCCTCAATGTGACTCACCCGACATTTTACCCTTGGCGGGGCCGACGGGCGCGAGGCCCTTGCTCGGGTAACCCGGCTGGCTAGGGGCATCATCCCGACGCGTGGGGTCGCCCCACCGGCGATGCCACACTATAGTTCCCAACTCTGCGCAACTGACCGGCTGGTCAGACCATAAAGAGGACCCGTAGCCCGGGGAGAGAACGATCTCCCTGGGCTTTTTGCGTTCGACGGCCCGGAGAGACGTCTCTCCGGGCCGTTTGCGTTTCAGTCGCGAGTGCGGTCCAGCAAATCGTAAAGGGAGGAAAGCAGGATGAATAAGCAGTTGAAGCCACCCCGACCAGATTCGCTCGACCTCTACACCGTCGCCGAGACGGCGGCCATTCTCGGCGTCAGCCAGAAATTGGTCTTCACGTGGATCAAGCAGAACATCCTCCCCGCCATCCGGCTAGGCCCCGGCCGCCGTCTCATCCGCATCCGTCGGATCGACCTGGAGCGGTTCATCGAGCAGGATTTCCAGCCCAGCGTGCCACCGGGTCAGGGCGGATCCCTGCGGGGCAAGAAGGAGGATGAAGAATGAGTCGGGCTTCCGCTACTCCCAGTTTCGACGGCCGACGGTTGCGGGCGCTCCGAAAAGCGCGGGGATTGAGCGTAGGGGACTTGTCCACCGCCTCTGGGATCTCGCCTCGCCACATCTGGCGGTTGGAGTCGGGTGGACGGTCGGACCTCCGTGCGGCTACACTCATTCGCCTCGCCCTCGCGCTGAGGACCAGCACCGACTATCTCCTCGGTCTCACGGACGATCCAGGCGGAGGTGATGAGAGCGCCGGTCACCAACCGAAGGGGCAGGGATGGAAAGAGATGTCGTGAGGACACAACCCTTTGCCGCCGCAGGCGGACGGCCGCCGGTCCGCTTCACGCGCCGGATGGGCGCCAGGGCCGGTGGTTACTCCTGCCTTTCCAGGAGTTCTCGTGAGGTGCGAAAGAGATCCGCTGCACTGAGGCCGCTTCCCTGGAGCGACCGGGCGATGTCGAGCACCCGCAGGCATGCCTGGGTACGGCGGAGTTCTTCGTACTGCTCAGGCGCGATGAGGACACCAGCGGGTTTCCCCCGCCGGGTGATGACGATGGGGCCCTCTTTGAGCCGCCCCAGTCAGTGGGAGTCGTGTATCGGTTGCATACGCATTGTATACCGCGACGGGCATCCGTCAACTTGTGGAAGGCCCGGCGAAAGACCTGGCATACGAGGTATATCGAGGTGGAGACGGACAAGGGAGGGAGGAAGACCGGTGAAAGGCCTCTTACGCAAGGCCCATACCTCCGGCGACGATGCCACCTTGGATTCGGCAAAGGGGGTGCAAGATGATGCTGCCTGTTGAGTTCTCCGCGACAGGGCCCCTCGCCCTGGTGGGGATCGCTGCCGTTCTCCTGGGCTGGCTGCTGGCCCGCGTCGGGAGGGCCTTAGGGGTGCTTCTGCTTGCCGCTGGCG
>DUEL01000120.1 GCA_011192125.1 Thermoflexia bacterium | reverse complement strand
GAGGTGAGATGACCCGCGTTGCGACCTATGCCCGCGTCTCCACCGATATGCAGGCGGAGGGGGGAAAGTCCATCGCCGCCCAGCAGGCGGAGATGCGCGAGTTCGCCGCGGCCCGCGGCTGGGAGATCGTCGCCGAGTTTGTCGACCCCGGCTACTCCGGCACCACCCTCGACCGCCCCGGCCTCAACGCCCTCCGTGCCGCTGCAAAGGAGCACGCCTTCGACGTCCTCCTGGTCCACGAACTCTCCCGTCTTTCCCGCCGCATCTTCGACACCTTCCGCATCTTCGAGGAACTGGGCCGAGAGGGGATCGGCTTCGCCTCGGTCAAGGAGCCCAACTTCGACTTCTCCACTCCTACCGGTCGGCTCTTCCTCACCATCCTCGCCGCCCTGAACCAGTACTACGTGGATATGCTCAAGATGCACACGGCGAAGGCGAAGCGGGAGCGGGCGCGGGAGGGGCTGTACAACGCCTCCATCACCCCCTACGGCTACCGCCACGCCGGCGACGCCAACACGCCACCGGTCATCGTCGAGGAGGAGGCCAAGGTGGTGCGGGAGATGTTCCAGCGGTACGCCACGGGTCGGTACTCCTTCTTCGAGATCGCCGAGTGGTTGAACGACGCTGGCTACCGGACCCGCTCGGGGCGGCGGTTCTCGAAGGACACGGTGGCCGATATGCTGCGCAACCCCTTCTACAAGGGGTACGTGGTCTACCGACGGGGAAGCCGGGACCAGTCGGCGGGGGAGATCTATCCGGGCAAGCACGAGCCCATCGTCAGCCCGGAACTGTGGGAGATGTGTCGCCGCGTGCGGGAGCAGCGGCGGACAGCGCCGCGGACGTACCAGCCCAAGTACCAGGTCTACCTGCTCAACGGGATCGCGACGTGCGACCTGTGCGGGCGGAAGTTGCGGGCACAGGGGGCGAAGAGCGGACGGTACTACCGGGAGGTGTCCCGCCAGCGGGGGTTCACCGACTGTCCGGTGGCGGGGCGAGGGGTGCGGACGGAGGTGATCGACCGGCAGGTGGGGACGATCTTCCGCTCGCTGCGGCTACCGCCGGACTGGCAGGAGCGGCTGGAGGAGTTGGTGGAGACGGAGGACGACCGGG
>DUEL01000012.1 GCA_011192125.1 Thermoflexia bacterium | reverse complement strand
CGTCTTCGCCAGCCGAGCCGGGAGGTCGCGGGGAGGCGTGCCGAGTACCAGCGCGCACAGGTCCCCGTCCCTCCGCACCCACCGGGCCAGTTCCGCCAGAGCCCGCCCGACCTCCGCGCTCCGCACCCCTGTGAGACCAGCGGTCAGGGCGGCAGCCGTGACGCTTCCGTCTCCCCATCGGGACAATCCCTTATCCAACGCCTGGTAGAGGAGGTCGGCCACCGTCGTGACGGCCAGGTGGACCTCCATCGCTGCTCTCTCCAGCCGACACCACTCCTCCACCCGCGCCAGCAGGTCCACCGGAGAAAGCGCCGAGAGGTCCAGCCCCTCCTCGGCCCGGCACCGCCCCTGAATCACCCGGATGACCTCCTCCGCCTCCCCCGGCAAGCGAAGGAGTTGCCAGAACGTGCGCGAACCCGCCCAGGTCAATCTGGGCAGGGCCCGCCAGCCGGCCTGGGAGAGGTAGAAACGGCCCACCGCCGCCTGGAAGAGGGTCTGGTTGAAATAGACCCGGCCGTAGAAGCGGGCAAAGAGCGGACCGGATAGCCTCCCTACCCCCAGGCGGCGAAGGACTCCGCGGAAGGCCCCATTGGTCATCGGCTCCAGCACCGACCAACTCAGGGGGGTGACCGGGTCGGGGATCACCTCTCCCACGTTGTCCCGGGTCCAGCGGACGGCAGCCCGATGGGGAGAACCAGCAGCGGTGACTGGTCGGGCCTGGAGCAGATAGACGTTCCCCGACCGATCCAGCGCCCACTCCACATCCTGGGGCCGCCCTGCCCAGGCCTCCACCCGCCGCGCCAGGCGGACGACGGCCGCCAACCGGGCACCATCCAGGAGGTCATCTCCCAAAGCGTGGCCGTCCTCCCCCTGCCGGACGAGGTAGCGACGCGGCTCGGCCTGCCCGCTCACCAGCTTTTCCCCTTTCCCCGCCACCGCTTCCACGACGACCACGTCCTGCCGTCCGCTCACGGGGTCGACGGTGAAAGCCACTCCGGCCTGAGCGGCGTCCACCATCCGCTGCACCACCACGGCCATCGCGGGCTCCGTCTCCAACCCCAGGGCGCGCCGGTAGGCCAGCGCCCGCTCGCTCCAGAGGGAGGCCCAGCAACGGCGGACCGCCTCCAGCAGCGCGGCGCGACCGACGACGTTCAGCACCGTCTCGTACTGCCCGGCGAAGGAAGCTCCGCCCGCGTCCTCCGCCACCGCCGAGGAGCGGACCGCCACCGGGCCAGCCCCCAGGTCCCCGTAGGCCCTGTCGATGGCCGCTACGACCTCCGGAGGCATCTCCGCCTCCCGAAAAGCCGCCTGGGCACGGGTGGATACCTCCGGGTCGCTCACGGCGAGGGCAGACGCCAGCAGCCCCTCCAGGCCGTTAGCGACGACGAAGGCCCGGTAGGCGTCGGTTGCGATGACAAAGCCAGGGGGAACAGGGAAGCCCGCCCGGCGGAGGCGAGCCAGCGTGCATCCCTTTCCGCCAGCCCGGTTTCGCTCCTTCTCCCGGACCTCGTCCAGGCTCAGGACAAACGGTCTCATCGCCGCCTCGCCCGCTGCGGCGTGCCCAGCAAGGGATAGCCGAGCACCTGCACCTTCCCCAACCACGACATCGTGCCCCCAAGAAGGCAAAGTTGGATAACCTTGGCCAGCATATCCCGATCCACCCGTGAGAGCGGTCGACCGATGCGCGCGATCCAATCCTCGATCTCCATAAAACGCGCGGTCGTCGTGCGCTGCCACCTCCGCTGGAAACGGGCCAAGAAGGAAGCAGAGAGATCGTCTGCGGCCAGCGCCTCGCTCATCACCTGGCCTGCCAGGTCGCCTGAAGCCAGCGCGTTGTCCACACCGGCAGCGATCAGAGGGTGGACCAGACCGGCCGCATCTCCCACGACCAGCGTCGATGGGCCAACCATGCGCCGGGACGGGCGCAGAGGGATCCAACCGCCCCGCCGCCGGACGATCGGCTTGTCGTCCAGCAGCCGGGAGGCTCGGGGGTGGGATCGGATGAACCCTACAAGGTCCCGCTGCAGGCTGCCACGCCGTTTCAGTTCAGAGCGGACACATCCCAGGCCCACGTTCAGGACATCACGATACGGAAATATCCAGGCGTACCCCCACAGGGCGATGTCACCGCCGTAGTACAGTTCGTAGTGGTTCATCTCGTTCCCCGGCCAGGCCAACTCGTAGGTCAACGCAAAGGCAGCCCCGCCGTCTTCAAGCCGACATCCCAACCCCAACGAGCGGGCCAGCGTCCGCGGACCATCGGCCAGGATCAACCCACGCCCACGCAACCTCGTGAGGCGCCGGGTCGACCGCCTCTGCACCTCCACCTCGACCCGACCCGGAGCCACGACCCGCACCGCCCGAGCCAGCGTCCGCGTCATCAGTTCCGCCCCAGCGGCGACAGCCCGCTGAGCCAGCAGCCGGTCGAACACCGAGCGCCGGACCGTACACTGCTCGGTGGTGTTTTCGATCACCCCCCAAGGGAACACGTGGAGTTCGCTGCGCATCTCCTTCTCGACGGCGTCCGGAAACACCCCGAATCGCTTCACCATCGGCAGGCTGACCATCCCGCCGCAGACGTTATCCTCGCCCGGCTCGTTCGACCGCTCCAGCAGGGCGACCCGCCAGCCGTTGTTGGCCAAACGGTACGCCGCCGACGACCCCGCCGGCCCCGCACCGACGACGATAACGTCGAACATCACGCCCCCTTCCTCTGCCCGAACCAGGCCGACAACACCCGCACAGGCCACGAACCCGCCCAGCGGCGGGGATCGTACAGGCCGTACAGGCCAGCCAGGCCAAGCACAAAGAGAACGTTGGGCCAGTAGGAGCACGCCAGCCAGACCGCCAGGTAGAGGGGGAGAACGACGGTAGGAAAGGGCTGATGGACCAGATGCAGAAGGTCGCGGGGGGGACCCTCGGGGGATTCGTCGTAGGGGTCCACCCACTCTCCCCGCTCCAGGCGGACCCACGCTCGACCGACGACGAAGGGCAGGAGCGCCAAATAGGCCATCAGGAGGGGCAGCGCTGGCGGAAGCGACCACCCGGCGACCTCTACAGTCGGCAGGTCGAACACCAGGAGGGCAAGGACCGCCCCCAGGAGCAGCGTCTCCAGTTCCAGGCTGATGCCGTAGATGCGGGCGATGGCCCGATGTCCGTAGCGCGCGGCGAAGGTCCGGGCTCCCGCCTGCACATCCCGCTCCCGATCCCGCATCTGATGCCCTACGTCGGAGCAGATGCCGCGCATCGTGATATAAGCCAGGAAGAGGACCGCACCCCACGAAACGGGGTCGCCCAGCGCGGCGAAGGCCATCGCTGCAGGCAACGGCTGCTGGGCAAGGATGGTCGCCGCCAAGCCCAGCAGGCCACGCTCCTTGAGCCGCACCGGCGGCACCGAATAGAAGGTGGCGAAGAACCACCACGCGCCGAGCAGCGGGAGAAACCCAGGCCGAGCCCGGAAAGGCACCGCCAGCGCGAGCACGAGGGCCAGGGCGACGCCGACGACGACCAACCCTCTCCCCCGGCCCACCTTGAGAAAGACGTTCCGCTTCCCCGCCCGTCGGTCCAGATCGAGGTCCGCCCAGTCGTTGACCAGGTAGCCGTATGCCGTCCCCGCCAGGCTCAACAGCAGAAACAACCCCACATCCCGCAGGAAACTCCAGGCGAACCAGCGCCGCTCCAGAGCGATGTAGAAGAAGAGGGCAGCGTTCTGGAAGATCGAGTTGTACCGGAGCAGGCCCCAGTGACGCCAGGAGAGGAACCGCAACACACCAGCCCGACTCGCGCTCACGGGTCGTACCTCCGCAGGATGACCGGCAGATACAGGCGGAACGGTGCCCACGCGGAGGCGCGCAGGACGAAGAGACGGACGCTCTCCGCTGGCACGGTCGCCGTGAAGACGAGGGGCGCACCCGTCACCGTCGCTGTCGTCACCGCTCCGGGTCCGATAAGACCGTCGAACACCTGCAGGGTGGCGACCTGGCTGGGGAAGTTCTGGACGACGAACCGGAGATCCGGCTGGGAGAGACTCCCCCGGTTGACCACCCAGAGGGCTGCTTCCACCTCGTCTGCCGTGAGCCGATGCACCGCCAGCACGTCGAGAGGGACCGAGACGGTGGCGGAAACCATCTCCCGGCCTGCGACGTGCTGGAAGAAATGGGTATAAGCCCAGTAGGCTGGCTTCCGCTCCCACCCTCCCGTCCAATCGCGGAACAGTCCCATCCGACCGTAGGGCTCCGGATGGCCCGGGAACTCGCTGATCGGGTACTGGGCTGGATTGATGCCAGCGCGCCACAGGACAGGCAGGGCCCAACTGTGCCACAGCCCGCCCGCCTGCCCTTCACTGAGGTATTCGAAACTGCCGTACTCGTCCAGGTAGACTGGCAGGCCGTAGGAACCGAGCCGGGCGGCACGGTCCAGCGCTGCGCCCAGGTTGTATCCGGAGGGCGAGTAGTAGTGGTAGGTCAGACCGTCCAGGCAGTCCCCCTCGGGATACTGGTCCAGCAACGTGCGCACCACGTCCGTCCCACAACATTCGGCCAGTCCGACCACCCGGATCCGGTCGTCGACCGCGCTGGCCGCCTCGCAGGTCACCCGCACCACGTCGGCCACGTCCTGCATCGTCCAATTCTGCCAGAAGCAGGGAACCTCGGGGTCCTGCCCACACCTCAGATCCGGCTCGTTCATCGCCTCGACGAGGATCCGCTCCGGCGGGAAGCCGATCTCCTCCACAAGGTAGCGAAGCAACTCCTGGACGAACTCCCGGTACTCGTCCAGGTCGTTGGGCGGATAGGGGGCGGCGGGGAAGGAGAAGTCCGCGTGGGGGGGATTGTCGGTCAGCCAGGGAGAGAGGTACGAGAAAAAGAACATCGCATCGACCGACGGCCGATCCCGCAACGCCTCGAACCACTGGCGATAGGTCATGGTCCGCGTCAACGTCGGCGAGACGACGATGGGCGTGTCGAACAGGTAGCCATCCGGATTCACCACCTGCGGGTCGGTGTTGTCGTTGACCGGCTCGATCAGCGCGTGGGGCACCGGCACGCGGGCCAGCGTGAACCCTATCTCATCCCAGCGGCTGGTCCACACCTCCGCATCCTGGTCGGTCCACCACAGGTTGGTCCCCCAGCGCGGCGGCCCCCAACCGGTCCCAGCACCGAAGTCGACGGCGACGTCTGCCCCCGGCTGCTGTCCCCGCACGCTGCCCACCAGGATGCAGGAGACCAACAGGAGAACCACTCCCCATCTATAGTGCACCCGCCCCATCCCTCTCCTTCCGGGCCTCAGTCAACCGGATCCAGGCCCGTTGCCAAAAGTCCCAATACCGTATCAGATCCGTGGAACGCAGCCACAGGGTATCGAGCCATCCCACGCCGGACTCGCGGTGAAACGCCAAAAGAAGAAGCAACCCAGCAGCGGAGTATCCCAGCGTCGAGGCGATCGCTGCTCCCGCAGTCCCCAGTCGCGGGATGAGCAGCCAATCCAGGCCTGCGTTCAACAGGAGACCCACGCTGGCAGCGAGGACCGAGACCTGTTGCCGATTGCGGCTGGAGAAGTTTCTCGCCAGCACCTTGTACAGCGTCATCACGGCGACACCGGGCACCAGAAGGAGGAACGGCTGCACCGCCGGGCGGAAGTTCTGACCGTAGAGCAGGGGGATACCGAAGATCCCCGCCACCAGGATCGCGCCCGCGCCAAGAAGGGTGATCAACAGCGTGTGGCGGCAGGCCTCCGCCGTCAGGTGATGCACCCGCTCCCCGTCCGTCGCGGACAGTTTGGGGAACAGAACCGTGCCCACGGAGTCCGGAATATACCAGAGCACCTCTGCCACAGAGGTCGCGATGCTGTAGAAGGCCACCTCCCGCGGGCTGAGGAAATAGGCGACCAGGTAGATGTCGAGCCGGTAGGTCAGATGGCCGATGAGGTTCTGGGCATACGACTTGCTGCCGTACCGCAGGGTCTCCCCCAGCAGACCGAAGTCCAACCGGAGCCGCGGCGGCGCGAGCCGGAAGACGATCAACAGGGTCCCGGCGACCGCGAGAGCGGTTCCAACCCCGTAACCCGCCACGGCTCCATCGAGTCCACCGCCGAACAGGAACAACGCGCTCGCTATGGCAACCAGGGTGAGCAGGGGCATCATCAGGCGGGCGAGGTTGAACATGACGAACCGCTGAAGCGCGCGCAGGATGCTCATCCCGTACGCGTACGCCAGGACGACGGGGGCCAGCGCGAGGATCATCCCCAGATAAACAGCGGGGACGCTGCGCAGGAACGTGTCCAGAGCGAGGCTGCGTACCAGCCACAGCCCGCCGCCGGCGAGGAGACCCATCGCCAGTGCCAGAAAGATCGAGTGTCCGACCACGAGGGAGGGGGATCGCTTCCGCCGGGCGATGAAGTAGATGTTGGCCTTCGTGACGCCGAGGTCGGCCAGCGCGACCAGGGTCAGCGGCAGGGTCATAACCAGCGTCAGGATCCCCCGCCCTTCCGGGCCAAGGGTGCGGGCGGTGAGCACGCCGATGACGAGGTTGAGAATCACGATCAACACCCGTGTGACAAGCGTTCCTAGAACGTCGCCGAAGAAGCGCATCTACCCTCCTCGCGCGCCCTTGAGGGTCGCCAGAGGCTGCATCCGGGCGACGGGAAGGGCGACCTCGGCTGCTGCCAATGCCTCCGCCACCGCCCAGACCCCCCTGTCGTCGACGAGGGGCAACCGCCGCGGCGGTCCCCCGTACCCGTACAGCCGCGTCGTGCGCCCGTCCTCCGGGCCCACCCGCCCCAGGCGCATCGCGGCCTCTCCAGCGCCGTGGCTCGCCGACCGGAGGGTCCGCTCCGCCCCGGCGGCTCCGACGCAGAGCAACGACGAGGTCCGCTCACGGCCGGGGAGGAGCACCGGCATTCCCGGCTCGACGCGGGCCGCGTTGTGGCGATGGACCCAGACCTCGTCCCCATCCACCATCTCACGCCAGATCCCGTTGTGCGGCGCGTCCCACAGCAGGCGCAGCCCTCCTGGGCCTCCCACCGCCGCGAGGGCCTCCGCCACCGCCTCCCACACCGCCAGCCGGTTGGCCGCACCGTAGCGAGCCACCAGGGAGGCCGCGCTGCGGCACAACCGCCCCACCGCCGAGTCCTCCCGCAAAGGGACCCACCGCGCAGGAAGAAACAGGCGCGCCCGCTCAACCAGTCCGCGCAGCGAACGGACGTCCCGCACATGGTACGGGACCTTCGCCCGCCATTCCCGCAATCGGCCCCGCCAGGAGTTCTTCCGCCGGTGGGCGAGAAGCCGCCCCAGGACCGCCCCGAGATGCCCCGCGTCGGCGTGGAGGAGAAAGACGATCCGCCCCCGCTCAACGGACCACGCCGCCGCACGGCGCGGGTCGATCACTTCCTCCACCACCTGCATCTCCAGAAAGTGGTTCCCCAGGCCGACCGTCCCGAACTCCCGCCGCGCCACGGCCCGCAACCAGGACGGGATCATCTCCAGCGCCGCCGGGTCGAGAGGCCCCTCGCGCCGCCCTGCCATCGTCGGCATCATCTCGACCTGGGGCACCCGCGAACGCCAGGCCTCCATCCCGCCGCAGAGCACCTGGTCGAGGCCCTCATCGCCCAATGCGTCCCCCTCCCGGCGGGGGGCCAACCGCGCGGCGAGGTGCGCGAACAGCCGGTCCAACCGCGCCTCCGTCGCAAACCCCTCCTCCAGGTCGGTCACGACCAGGCTCATCCCACAATGGAGCGAGGGGCTGGTCAGGCTGGGGACCACCACGCCGGACGTGGCGACCACCAC
Organism: Thermoflexia bacterium; assembly: GCA_011192125.1. GTDB lineage: Bacteria > Chloroflexota > Anaerolineae > B4-G1 > DUEL01 > DUEL01. The sequence goes on along the minus strand of DUEL01000012.1, from coordinate 88,581 downwards.
GCTGGACGGCGTCTCCAGCCGGGGCTTCAGATGGAGGTCGGGCAGGGCCACCGGCGGGGCCGCCACCCACGGGGCGCGGGCCAGCCGCCGGAGCACCTTCAGCGCCTCGGGATCGGGCGGGACCCCGGCCGGAGCCAGGACCGTCAGGTCATCCAGGCCGCTATTCCCCATCCGACACCAGCCTCTCCAACGTGCCCGTCACCATCTTCACCAGATCTCCCCCTTCCTTTACCACGACCTCATAGCCGGGAAGCGCGGAGAGCACCCGCAGATTGGCCCACCGCTGGGCCGGGTCGCCCGCCGTCGGCACGGCGTGGTGCACCGCGGCAGCGCACTCCCGGTAGGCCAGCCACTCCTGCGCCAGCAGGTCGCCGTTCCAGAGCCGCCGCCACACCTTCTCCGGGTCCACCCGCCGGACCCGCTCCTCCGCCCCCCGCCGGAGGAGAACGACGGCCCGGACCCGGGCAGCGTCGGCAAGGCGGCGGCTTTCCAGCACGAAGTTCTCCCTCCCGTGGGAGAAGCGTGCTCCCGTGGGCCGCACCCCCGGGGGCAGGCCGCCGCCAAGCACCCGCGCCCTCCGGTCCACGTGGAGCGGCTCTGGGCAGGCCCACATCCCCTGCCTGTCGACGAAGAGGAGGTTGTCGGAGAGCAGCCGCCATCCCTCCCGGTGGAGCGCGGCCCAGACCGCCGCCGACTTCCCACAGCCGGGCAGCCCGGTCAGCAGCACCCCCTTCCCCTCCCACGCCAGCCCGGCGGCGTGCAGGAGGCTCCATCCCCGCTCGGACTCCAGCCACCAGGCCCAGGGGAAGTAGACCAGGTAGTAGATCAGCGTGACGTAAAGCCGGGCCCGCTCCCACGCCGCAACCCGGGCCAGCCAGCGCGCGCGGCGGGAAGGCCAGCGGTAGGCAGCGGCGACCCGCATCCCCCCGTCCGTCCACGCCGCGTCGATCTGCAGCCCCGGCAGGAAGCGAACGCCGAGGAGCCGCACCCTCTGCGGACCGACCTGCACCCACCGCCCCAGCGGCTCCAGGTCGGCCTCGGGGAGGGGTTCGTCCCAGCGAAGGGAGACGCGGATGGACGCGCCCCTGTTGCCAGGCGGACCGGCGACCCGCAGCCGAGGAGGGAGATAGCGCGCGGCGAAGTCCACGAAGTCCTCCCGCCCGCCCTCCAGCGTCAGATCGACACCGTGGAGCCGAAGTTTCAAACTCGCTGCCACGTGAGCCCCTCTCCGTCGACCCAGTGCAGGGGAGGCCCCCAGGCCCCCTCGACGAACCCCAGCGCCCAGGCGCACAGGCCCAACAGCAGCAGCGGCAGGGCCAGCAGACGGGTGCGAAGGACCTCCGGCGCCTGGCTCCAGAAGACCCCCAGGGTCCGTCCCCACTTGACCAGCGGCAGCAGCGGCGACGCCCCCAGGGCCAACAGGGGCGACCGAGCCAGGAAGGCCCCTTCCTCGCCGGTCAGCCGTAAGACGCGCGCGGTGATGCGGCCGATCCGCCGCTGGTGAGCCAGATACGGCCCCAGCCGAGCCCGATGGTGGTGCCGAACCCGGATCGAGGGGTCGAACCAGATGACGACGCCGTGGTGGGAGAGCCGCCAGTGGAAGAGCAGGTCCTCCTGGGGGTAGAACCGGGTGGGGAAGCCGCCGAACCGCTCGAAGACGGAGCGGTGGTAGGCGATGTTGCAGGTGGGGACGTGGCGGACGGTCCGTGGCTTCCCGACGGGGAGGAACTCCCGGAACTCCCCCATATATCCGGCCCAGGCGAGCAGACTGTGGGGGTTGCCGTTTTCGACCGCCCCGCCCACCACCTGATGGCCCTCTCGCTGTGCAGCGAGCATCCGGCGCAGCCAGTCCCTTGGCGCCACGCAGTCGGCGTCCAGACAGGCGATCACCTCCCCCGCCGCCTGCGCGATCCCCAGGTTGCGCGCCGTCCCCGGGTCCGTCTGCCGATCCCGACGGATGAGGCGGACCCAGGGGAACTCCTCGGCGACGATCCGGTCGGTCCCGTCGTCGGAACTATCCACCACGATCACCTCGTAGGGCCGATCGATCTCCTGCGCTGCGAGCGAGGCAAGGGTCCCGCGGATGGTCGCGGCGGCGTTGTAGGAAGGGACGATGACGGATGCGACGACCGTGCCCGTATCAGCTGGGGGGGCGACCTGAGGGAAGACCTCTTCGGCAAGGGCCGCGATCTCGGCCCGACAGAATGGGCAGACCAACCGCGGCGACACGAACCGTCGCCCGCACCGGGGGCACTCCGTCCCCAGAAGGCGGTACCGCTCCTCCCGCTTCCGCCACACATTCACACTCGACATCACCTCTCCTTCCTTATCAAATCAAGCCCTCCTCCCGCATCCATTCCACCGTCTTCGAAAGGCCCGCCTCAAGGGACCACCGGGGTCGATACCCCAGTTCATCCCGGGCGCGGGTGTGACTGAAGCCCCGGTCCACGGTCAACGTGGCGATGGCGTCCCGCGTGACCGGCGGCCTGCGGCCCAGCATCCCTCCCCAGACCCGCTCGGTCACCCAGGCCACCATCCTCGCCACCCCAACAGGGATGTGCAGAGGGGGAGGCGGAGGAACCCCCAGGGCCACACAGGCTGCTTCGACCACCTCCTGCATCCGCCAGGGTCGAACCCCCGAAAGGATGTACACCCGTCCAGCCTGCCCCTGCTCCCAGGCGCGGACGATCCCGTCCACCAGATCGTCGATGTACACCAGATCGACGTGGTTCTGCCCGTCCCCGATCCAGAGGAAGCGCCTGCGGGCCAGGAGGGTCAGGAGCCGGGCGACCATTCCCCCGTAGTCGCCTGGGCCATAGGTGATCACCGGTCGGACCACCACCACGGCCATCAGCCCGGCCCAGGCCGCCTCGCGGACGATCTGCTCCGCCTCCTTCTTGGTCTGATGGTAAGCGGCCTGGCTCGATGCCGGGCGGTAGGGATCGCTCTCATCCACGTCAAGCCGACCCGGGTAGCGGGCCACGCCGACCGAACTGCAGTGGACGAACCGGCGAACCCCGGCGACGTTCGCGGCGGCGATCAGGTTGGAGGTCCCAACCACGTTGACCTGGCGGTACCGATCGAGCGGTGTACCCCAGGTGTCCCGCAGAGCGGCCAGGTGGAAGACGGCCTCCACCCCATCCAGCACCGGCAGGAGCGACTCAGGCCGCCGCAGGTCGCCCCGGACCGGTCTGATCCCAGCCGCCTCCAGATCGGGCACATCGCGCCGGACGAGGGCCCGAACGTCGTGCCCGAGGGCGACGAGGCGGTGGGCCAGGTACCCCCCGATGAAGCCCGTCGCGCCGGTGACCAGGACCCGGCTCATCGCCCATCCCTCCGAAGCATATCTGCCGCAACGCCCAGCAGGGAGGGCGGATGGAAGAGCATGTTCGTCATCGCCGCGTTCGCCAGGGGGCAATGGCACCCGCCAGCCCGCACCCGACGTCGCAGCGCCCGTGCCCGATCCCCCCACCAGACGCGGCGGAAATCGTAATCCGCCTCCCGCAGGTTCCCCACGGACACCGCCTCCACGCAGCAGAACCAGACCTCCCCATCGGGGGCGATCTGGGCGGAGGCCCAGCCGGCATAGCAGGGGATCACCTGTCGCTGCTCGCGCAGCCACCGCTCGACCAGCCGGTAGTACCGTCGCCGGAGGGCCCGCGTGATCCGTCCCAGGCCCGTGAAATGGTCGGTGGCCTGGAGGGCGATCAGCCGCTCGACGGCCTCTGTGTATGCCTCCGCCGTCGGCGTGATGGGTGCCCCCACCGTCCCCAGTTCGTTCCGCTCCTCGGCGATCTCGGTGATGTAGGAGTCGGGCGCCAGTTCCTGACGCACGCGAACATAGAGATCGGCCACCCGCGCGGCGTTGAGGCGGGAGATCACCGTGTGCACGCCGAGGGTGAGGTTGGGCGTGTCGAGCGCCCGCAAGCGGCGGTAGGTCTCCATCGCCCGCTCGAAGTTCCCCGGCACCCCCCGGATCCGGTCGTGCTCCTCCCCCCACCCGTCCAGCGACAGGTTCACCACGACCTGGGTGGAGGGGCAGGACCGGGCGATCGCCGCGACGCTGCGCTCGATCCGCCCGGGCAACAGGCCGTTGGTCGGGATGTTGAGCACCGCCGGGCGGCAACGGCGGCACAGTCGCTCAACAACCTCCACCGTCTCCTCCCGGAGCAGCGGCTCCCCCCCGCTGATCGTCACCCAGTACGGGGCCCGCCCCAACGAACCGAACACCCGATCCCATTCCGCCACGCTCAACTCGTCCGCCTCCTTGCGCCAGATGTTGCAGGTAGCGCACCGGGAGTTGCAGCGGAAGGTGAGGCTGAACGTGTAACTCATCGGCAGCGGCCGAGGCCAACCCCATCGGCGGGAGAGCCAGTAGGCCGGGAGGCGGGGAAGCAGGTCGAGCATCGTGTACATCGGTAGTGAATTTTCCTTTCGTTATGCGTTAAAAGTCAAACGTCAAACGTCAAACGTCAAAAGTCAAGCGTCAGGCGTCAAACCAGGCGTCGGGACCTCCGCCCAGACGGCGAAGTGGTGGGCGAAGGGGGTCTGAAAACGTGGAGGGAGGTGACGCTCCAGCCAGGCCAGGCGGCGCATCCTCCGATGGAGTTCGGCATAGGCGACGGAGTCGAAATACGGGAGGCCCTCCGGCCCCCAGCGATACCCGTCATTGCGCTCGGCGGGAAGGAACCGTCCAGCCCCCGGCACCATCGCGGCAAGCCACGCCACGGGGTCGAGGATGTCGGGCCAGGGGGCCACGTCCAGCCAACGGACCTCCAGCACCCGCAATCCGACCTCCTCCAGGAGGGCACGCACCGCCGCCGGATCCATCACCGCCGTATCGCCATAGGGCCAGGGGGTCCCGGTTCGGCGGTGGTACAACCGGCGCGCCGGGAAGCCGATGTTGCGGCGGTTGGGGACGACCAGGGCGACGTACCGGCGGGAGAGCCGGGCCATCTCGGCGACGAGGGCGCGGGGATCGAGGAAGGGGAGGCGGTTGAAGTTCCAGACCAGGTCGAAACAGCCGTCGGGCAACGGAAGCGGAAGTACCGTATCCTGCACCACGGTTAGCCGGTCCGCCACCCCCTGGGCGGCCCATGTCCGTCGGGCGGCCTCCGCCGGGCCGTCCTCCAGCACCAGGGTCACAGCGCACCCACGACGAGCGAGAGGGAGACTGTGGATGCCGGGGATCCCGGCCACACCGTCCCCCGGTCCCTCCAGCACGGTGCGGAAGGCATACCGATCCGCCATCCCTTCCAGCCAGGCATAGAGGGAAAACCGTTCGAAGGTCGTACCCAGGCCTCGATCGAGCCACCGGGCGCTCATCGGTCCACCTCAAAAAGCACGTACGTGCCTATGGTCTTGACCGGACGGCAGCACGCCTGCAGGAAATCGCTGGAATAAAGGCCGGTCCACCACCCGAACTCTCCCACGAGGATGTAATCGGGATCTGCCGCCAAGGGGTCGTAAGGGGGCGGATCCATCCCCAGCGCCCGGGCCCGCGAGACGGCGTCCAACATACGGCTCGAAGGGAAGTGGTAGCGAGCGTCGGTGAGGAACGCGATCTCCGGCTCCCAGGCCTCGATCAGCGCATCGTCTGCCACGTGCGCTTCGATGTACGCAGCCATCTGATACGCCGTGCGATCGCTCCTCGCGAACAACGCCACAGCACGTCCCATCCACGGAGCGAGGATCACCCCGGCGAGGAGGGCGCTCATAGCGATACGCGCCGCCAGCGGCGAGGGCCGTCCGGCCCGCCGCGCCCACGCCCTTCGCCAGAGGAGCGCGAGCAGGCGAGCCGCAAAGGGGACCGCAGCGGCCAGGCCAGCGAAGGCGTACCGCTGCCACCCGACGGAGAAGATCACGTACCACCCCAGCCACAACACAGCGAAGGACCAGAGCAGGAAAGAGGCCACTCCACCCGCATCGCGGCGTCGGAGCCACGGGAGGGCGCACAGCAGACCCACCACTCCCAACCCCAGGAAGGCCCTCGGCCCCAAGACGAATCGGGCGCTTCGGAACGCCACCTGCAGATTTCCCAGCCAGATGCTCCGTTCCGGCGCGGTCTGCCATTCCTCCACAGTCCGTTGAAGAAGACGCTCACCGCCGATGTGCCGCAACGTCACATACCAGACGAGGGGGACAGCGAGCATCAGGAGAAAGACGACCAGAGCGCGTGAGAAACGCATCTGGCGGTGGTACATTCGGTCGATCGCCACCGTGACCAAGAAGGCAGGCAGCACGATCGCGAACTGGTTCTTCGTCAGGATCGCCAGGCCGAGCCCGATCCCCCCGAGGGCAGTCCACGACAGCCTGTCCGAGCGGATCCCGGCGTGGAGAGAGAGCAGGCCAGCGAGGAAGAAAGCCCACGCCGGCAGTTCCCCTAACACCTCCCGGCCCCAGCCCAGAAGGTTCAATCCAGGCGAGGTCAGCCAGAGGGCGAGGGAGAGCCAACCGACCAAGGAGTCCCCGATCGCCCGCGCAAGCGCGAAGCCCAAAGCGAGGGCCACCAGCGCGTAGCCAGCGATCACCCAGCGCGCTTGCCAGACCCCGACACCCAGGAGCCGAAACGCGGCGGCGACGGGATAAAAGACGGTGGGACCGATGGCGGGGCCGAACCGGTACTCGCCCGTGCGCGCGAGGTGGCGTGCGACGAGGAGGTGGAGCCCCTCGTCGAACCACAGTCGTGGGTATCCATCCAGGTTGACCCACAGCATCCCGCCCGCCAGCAGGAGCGCCAGAGCGGCGAACAACAGCCTATGGGACCTCGCCAAACGGTCAAACCGCGTCACCCTTACCTCCGACGACCCAAGATGACGCCACCGAACACGGCCACAAGGAGCAGAACGGGCAGGACGGCCACGCCGAGGAGTATCAACTCATCGTCCTCCGTGTAGAGGGATGCAACCGGCGACGGGGTAAAGGTCTCCGGCATCGGTGTGGGTGTAGAGGGCGGAGGGGGCGGAGATGGGGAGGGCGGAAGAGGTGTGGACGTCGGTGTCGGCGTCCAGGTCGGCTCCGGCGTCACCTCGAGTCCCAGATCCCGCTCGCTGTACCACACCTGCACTCCCACCGAAACAACCCCCTCCGGCCGGGTAAACCAGACCACGTGCAGTCGGCGACCCCCTTCCACAGCGATTCGCGGCCACTCCGGATTCTCCGGCCCCGGATACCAGGCGATCACCTCCGGATACGTCCACTCCTCGCCGTTCCACGTGAGGTGGTAGAGGGCCAGCGGCGAGGTCGGCGTGGGCACCGTCGAGGAGCCCACCGCTACCAGATGGATGTTCCCCACCCCATCGGCCGCCATATCGTAGGCGTCGAACGGGCTCACCCACGGCCGGGCGAACACCGAAGGAATGGGACGAGGATCGGAGAAGGTCGCGCCGCGATCAGCCGACCAGGCGTAGACGAGTCGATTAGAGAGAAAAGTGCGCCAGACCAACAACACTCCGGTCGAGCCGTCGGTGCCCACCGTCATCTGGGCATAGGCATCGGCCGTGCTGCTGAAAACCACCGGCTCCGACCAGCCATCGCCGCCGTCGAGGGAGCGAGCGTAGACGACAGCATCCGGGTCCCCCTCAAGGGAGTTGCGGTCCCACCCCTCATCCCACCCCACATGCACTCCACCCTCCCCGTCCAGCGCGATATCCACCCGACCCGAACCGACGTTGGGAGTTCGGGAGAGATTGACCGCAGGGCTCCACAGTCTGCCCCCATCGTCCGAGTACCGGTAGAAAACATCCGCCAGGTAGGGAGAGCGCTGCTGGAGGAAGATCTCCTCCGGGGAGAGCTCCACCGGCACCCACTCCTCCCACACCACGTGGATCCGCCCCCGGTCGTCGACGACCAGGTCGGGCGTGTAGGTGAGGTTGAGCCCGCTCACCCGATGGGGAGTCGACCAGGCCCGGGCCGACCATGCCTCTGCGGCGGAAGCCTGCGTGTACCGCACCCCGCCGCCGCGAAGCACCATGTGCAGCCGATCCACCCCGTCCACCGCGATGGCGGGCCGGGAGACGCCGGTAGGCAGGTGGAGGGCGATGTCGTTAGGCTCGGACCACTCCCCGTCCCGACGCACGGCGTACATCGTGGTGCCGGTCCCCGGATCGTCCGGCCCCTGCGGCGGATAGCCGCTATCCCAGACCACGTGCACCCGTCCCTGGCTGTCGACGGCGACGTCCGGGAACCAGGAACTGGGGGTGTTCGTCGACAGACGAACCGGCTCGCTCCACCCTCCACCTTGAGCATATACTACCGTCCCTCGAAAGAGACCCACCACCAACAAGCAACCGACGACCAAAACCACGGCCGGCAGCAACAGAACCCATTCTTTCCTCACGGCGCTACCACCTCCATCCCCGCCTCGTCGTATCGGAGCCGCTCCTCGACCCCCAGCCACAACACCTGCAAGCGGCCCCCCGCCGAGAGGGGGATCGCTTCGACCTGACCCCGCACTGAAAACAGCGAGGGAATCTTGTCGTCGAACAACACCAGGGCGACGCGCCCTTCCCCATCCGGCGTCAACCCCAGGTCCGCCGCCGACAGCACCCCCTCCCCCGGCCAGCGGCGCGGCGTCAGGCTGGGCGGGCTGTTCGGCGGCCCCGGATCGAGCCGGAGGAGCGTGTACTCCGGTAAGTAGTACTCCAGATGATGCCAGTTCACGGCGACGATGGCCGTGTGGGCCGAGGGGAAGGTGTCGCGGATCGCCGTAAACCGGTCCAGATAATATCGATCGCTGTTGGCCAGCGCGGCGCGGGTGAGCAGCCGAGGCCCTTCCGGACCCAGCGGGCGCTCAGGGGCAAGGGTGAAAAGACCGACGTTGAGCACCACCAGGAGCGCCACCGCGGCCCACAACCACCGCCCTCGCGCCAGCCGCTCCAACGCCACCGCGCCCACCAACAGCAGGACCGGCAGGAAGATGAAGATCAGTCCCTGCTGGCCCATGTGGATGAGGGTGTAGAAGGCCAACGGGGGGAGAGCCCAGAAGAGGAGGAAGAGCCACTGGGGGTCGGGGGAGAGACGACGCAGCAGGAAGGAAGCGAGGAAGAAGGGAAACAGGGAAGAGGAGAGACCATAGAAGGTGTAGAGGAGCAGTTTGCGCAGGTTGTAGGCTACGCCTTTCCACCCCGCCCCCATCAGGACGGAGGTAGTCTGCTGGAAGCGATCGGTGAAGGCCGACATCGCCTCTAGATACGGGCCGACGCCGCCCGCGCTGGCCGTCAGAGGGAGGAACCAAGCCAGGCAGACGACCGCCCCCACCGCCGCCGCCCCCGCCAGACGGGCCACGCCGATCCGCGCCATAGCGTAGAGGGCCAGTGGCAGAAGAAAGACCAGCGTCTGCGGGCGAATCCCTCCCGCGATCCCCAGCGTGATCACGGCGGGCCACACCACCCGACGATCGCCTTTCCGCACCTGCCAGAGGAGCCAGGCAGAAAGCAGGACCATCGCCATATCCAGCGCGTGGGGCAGACCGATCTCGCCGTAGAACCAGAACAGGGGGCTGGACGCCAGAAGCAACGCAGCGACCCATCCCACCCGCTCACCCCACATCGCGCGGCCTAAGAGGTAGAGAAACACCACCGCCAGGCCGCTGGCGACGACGCTGATCCACACCATCGTCGTGTTGGCATCGTGGAAAAGCAGGTCGACCAGCCGGGTGAGCCAGACGTACAGGATGTACCCCGGTGGCTGAGGCTGGTCGGCCGCCACGTCGAAACGGCGCATCGCAAAGGCGAAGTTGACCGAGTCCCAGTGATAGAGGACCTGCGTCCGGAACGGGAGGCGGCTCAGCACGATCAACAGAAATAAAACCGCAGAGGACGTAAAGGGCGCAAAGATCCCTTTTCCTCCCCGCGTTCCTTGCGTCCTTCGCGGCTCACTCATTGTCCACCCTCCGCACTGCGTAGATGTCGACCTCCCCGGTGCGGAAAACGGGCTCGAGGAACGGCGCGCTTGCCGGGTCGTAGGATCCCAGCGCCCGTTCCGCCGGGCCGTAGAAGACGTACCGCACGCCGTACCGGCGCAGGAGTGCGATGCGATCCGCGTCGCTCATCCCATTCCCAAAGAAGGCCGCAACCTGCTCCCGCTTCCGATTGAAGTCCAGGGTCATCACCGCGTTCCCCAGAAAGGCCCGGTCGCCCGTGAGGCCGGGGAGGAAGTGGCCGACGACGAAACTGCTCAGGACCACTTCGTCGGGCGGGGTCTCCCACTCCAGCCATTCCATCGCCGCCACCTCGTCCCTGTGCAGGTAGAAGGGGTAATCGTGGCGGGAAAGTTCCACGAACCGCCAGCCGAAGAGGTAAACGTTGGTCAACGCAGCCAACACCAGAAACGCCACCGGCGCCCAGCGGGCCAGCCACTCCCGCCGCGCCGCCAGCCAGGGGAGGACATGGTCGAACACCCCCCGCGTCGCCAGCGCGGCCACGGGGACGGTGTAGCCGGTCAGCAGCATGATCTGAAAATGGACCGGCAGATAGACCAGGAGCGGCACCGAGACGAACCACACCTTGATCAGCAACCAGCGGTCGCTCTGGTCGCGCAGGGGGACCCACCCCCTGTAGGTCGCGGCGGCCAACAGGAAGGGCAGCCCCAGCAGGACCAGCAGATGGAGCGGGTCCGGCGTGAAGACGCCCAGGTTTTCGTACTGGGCCAGCGCCTGGCTCCAGGCGGGGTGGGAGGAGACCCACGCCCAGTAGAGGGGAGCCGGGGCGGAGAGGAGCACCACGACGCCGAGGAGCAGCAGCGTTCGCCAGAACCGGCCGTCCCGCAGCACCCGCAGCAGCCCGAAGAGGGCCAGCACCGCCCAGACCGTCACCAGGTCGTACACGTGGCCCAGGCCGAGGAAGAGGGCCAATCCCCCCGCGCCCAGCGCCCAACCGAGCCGGTCCCGCTCCACCGCCCGCAGGGCCAGCAGGAACACCCCGGCGACCAACGCTGCCGCCAGGGTCAGGTGGGGGGAGGCGACCATCACCCAGAAGCCGTTGCCGGGGGTCGTGTAGATGTCCAGCGGGAAGAAGGGGGCCGCGCCACCGGTGGCGTACTTGAGGACCACCCAGATCCACCCCAGCCCCGAGCCGAGCAGGCTGAGGAGGAAAGCGAACCGCCGACGGGTTCGGTCGGCGAAGAGATGGGCGGCGAACCGGTAGCTCACCCAGACCAGAAGCGCGACCGCCACCAGTCGATACAGTTGGTACATCGGGGCGAAATCCAGCCCGACCAGGGCTGCCAGCCGTCCCGGGAGCCACCAGTGGAGGTTGACGAAGACCGCGGGCGTGGGCTCCGCCGTCAGTTTGTTGTCCGTGAAAAGAGACGTGGCCGCCTCCCGCACCCAGGTGAGGTACTGGGCCGTGTCGTGCATGTTGTAGACGACGCCGGAGAACCACCGGTCCGGCGGGCAGGAGAGGTAGCCGTAGAGGGTGGGGAGGAAGGAGAGGACCAGCAGGACAATCAGCACGGTCAGCGGGAAGCGGGGAAGCCGGAAAGCGCGGGGTTTCATCTCCACCTCCAGGCCAGGAAAACGCCAACGCCGACGACGATCGGCAGCGGGAGCAGGCTCCACAGGCCGGGCAGGCCGACCGCCATCCCCAGGTTGCGGGTGATGTCGCCAGCGATAAACCGGGGCCACCAGTACTCGGTCCACGGGCTGGCGATGGTGACGGAGGGGAACAACTGGCCCGCCGTCGCCGCCACCCCCGTCATCACGAACGACAGCGCCACCAGCCCGCCGAAGACGAACCGCCCCCAGGCCCGCGCTCCCCACCGCCGCAGGAAAAAGGCCACCGCCACGACCAGGTAAGGGAGGATCAGCAGCAGGTTGCGCGGGCCGATGGCGAACCCACCCCGCCAGTCGTACCAGCAGGTGATGAGGAAGAACTGCACACCGACGAAGGCACCCGCCAGCAGCCCCTCCACCCGCCATTCCCGCTCCTTCACCCAGGCCCAGAACCCCGGCAGGGCCAGCAGGAGGAAGGGGGAAAGATAGAAAAGACCCCGGTAGGGGCTGAAGGTGATGCCCCACAGCGCTTCCAGCCGCGGCGGACCGAAACCCAGGAAGCCGTAGCCGGAGATCTCCGGGAAGTTGGCGAGGTACCGGTAACTGGAGGTGAAGGGGGAACCGAAGCAGGTGGCGTTGTAGTAGCCCAGAAGGAGAGCGAAGGGAAGGGCGGCGAGGAGGATCGGGAGCAAGGGCCTCAAGGTCCCAGGTTTCCGGGTTTCAGGTCTCAACGTGTAGAGGGTGAGGAGGGCGGCGGCGGGGAGAGCGGGGAACTCCACCAGGACCGTGAGGCCTAGGAGCGCGCCCACCGCCCACAGCGCGCGAGGGCGCAGCGTCCCCCGGCGGACCCGCCAGGCCAGGTAGAAGGCCCCGAAGAGCAGCACCGCCGCCAACTGATGCCCGTAGAAGACGGTGGAGTAGGGCCAGGCGATGGTCCCCAGCCCGTAGGCCAGCACCAGCAGCCACCGGAGGCCCGGCGAGGGTAAGACGTGCCCCAGGAACCGGTACAGCAACACGCCCAGCAGCGCAGAGGGCAGGGTGATGGAGAAGAAAGTGACAAAGTAGAGGGCCGCGGCAAATCGCACCTTCTCCTCCAACAGGCCGGTCCCCCCCTCCCGCAACGTGGCCTGGAACGCCGAAGTGCGGCTCACCCGCTCCAGGAGCTGCTCCACGACCGGCAGCCGGGCCAGGGCGCGAAACGCCGCATAGGCGGGCACGCCCACGAACGAGGCACCCGGGGCCTTGTCGGTGTAAACGTGACCCCCGTACACCGCGTAGTCCCCCGTGTTCCCATAGTAGTCGTCGATGACGAAGGTCCCTTGTTCGACGATGGCCATCGTCAGGTCCATCCGCGAGTTCTGGTTCCACTCCGCCCAGCGGGGAAGGAAGTAGGCGTAGCAGACCAGCAGGACCAGAAAGAGCACCCCCGCCCGTCTCATCCCCCTCACTCCGCTCATTCGATGTACCCTAACCGACGCAGTTTCTCCCGGATCACGCTCTCCTCCTCTTCAGAGAGCCCACTTTCCTCCACCTCGACCCCCTCACCCCGCCATGCCACCCGCTCCACCGGATGGTCAGCGACGTACCCTGGCTCAAAGAGGTCCACCAGCACGCGGCCGTCCATCCGGCTCGGGACCGGCACGCCGAGCGCGTAGAGGATCGTTGGCGCTAGATCGACGATCCGCGCCCCGCCGTCCCCCTCGCCCCGGCGAATCGCCGGTCCGTGGGCGATGAGGACCCCGTCCATCCGGTGGGCCCCGCTGAGGCGGCGCAGGTCGTCCTCCGGGATCGAGGTGACGAAGGGGCCGGAGAGGGCCGATCCGCCCTCATACCCCTCCGACATCACCACCACGATGTCCGGCACCCGCTCCAAGTGGTCGCCCCGATAGAGATCCTCCCTCCGGAATGCGGCCTCCACGACCGGCTCACCGGTCTCCGGATCGGTCAACCCCTGCAGCCGGTCGATGATCTCATCCCGCAGCCGTTCATACCCGGCCCCCGGCTCGACGATCCCTTCCGGCTGCCGCCCGCGCAGGTTGACGACGATCCCCTCCACCGGCGGGTACATCGGGAACCGGTAGGCGACCGTCCGGCCCCAGTCCACGTCGCCGATCCCCAGTTCGGCGTCGGAGTCGACGCGGGAGGCCCACCGCTTCAGGACGGCAGGCAGGCGACGGTACACCTGCTCCTGATAGGGGAAGCGCGCTTTGAACGCCCGGTAGAGGGGGCGGGTCCACCGGAGCGGGGAACCGCCTCCCCCCCGCATCTGCAGCAACCCCTCCTGGGTCAGCCAGGCGTTGAGGTGGAAGTAACGGGTGGCGCGGGGCCCCGCACCGTGGTCGGACATCACCAGCACCGTCGTCTCCTCAGGCACCGCCTCCAACAGCCGACCGACGGCCCGATCCGCCTCCTGGTACACCTCCAGGATCACCGAACCGAACCGGTCCGCCTCCGCCGGGTCGTGGGTGGGGAAACCGGGGTCGAAGTGCCGCCAGAAGTCGTGCTGCGCCCGATCGGTGGCCCCGAAGACGACCACAAAGAGGTCGTAAGCGTCGTTCTCCAGCATCCACCGCGCCGCCTCCGCCCGGTCCCGCACCAGCCGGATCAGTTCGCGGGCCACCTCGTCCGGAGCGCGGGAGCGGAAGAAGGCGGAGTCCTCGGTCAGAGAGCCCAGCCGATCCCCCAGTTCCGGCGGGTAGGTGAAGGCCCGCTTCGCGTCGGGGGTGGGGTAGCCAGCGACCATCGCCCCGTTGACGGGCCAGGTCGGGTAGGTGATGGGCACCGTCACCGCCCCCACCCGCCGTCCATAGGACCCTGCCACGTCCAGCATCGTTCGCCCGGCAAAGGCGGTCGAGTTGACGATGGCTTCGTCGGTGCAGGTGTACCGGGTGGGGTCGTAGTTGCGGAAGTCGAAGATGCCGTGCTGCCCCGGCTCCTGACCAGTCAAGAAGGTCACCCAGGCGGCGGCAGAGATAGGCGGATAGGTCGAGCGAAGGTGACCGAAGGTCCCTTCCTCGATGAGGCGGGCCAGATTGGGCAACTTCCCCTCGTCGGCCCACCGCCGGATCAGGTCCGGCGATCCGCCGTCCAGCCCGATGACCAAGCAACGTCCGTTTTCTCCTACCATACTCCTCCAGATTCCTTCACCACGGAGACGCAGAGGGGACGGAGTTTTCCACTGCCTCCTCCGCGTCTCTGGGGTGTTGTGTTAAACCGCTGTATCCCAACACGCTGGCGTAGACCTGATCCCAGCGAGGGTAGAGGACCCGCCAGTCGTACCGCTGCTCCGCCAGGCGGCGTCCGTTGGTGGAGAGGCTGTCGGCCAGCCGCCGGTCCCGCAGCACCCGCACCACCTGGGCGGCGAAGGTTTCCGGCGCGTCGGCCAGCAGAATGTCCCGCTCCGGCGTCACGTCGATCCCCTCGCACCCGACGGAGGTGGAGACCATCGGCAGGCCCCAGGCCAGGCCGTCCAGGATCTTCACCCGCATCCCGCTGCCGAACCGGAGCGGCACCGCCATCACCGCCGTCCGCTCCAGGTAGGGTCGCAGGTCCTTCACGTAGCCGGTCACCTCCACCCCGTCCTCCCGGCCCAGGGCGACCACCTCCGGCGCAGGCCGCCCGCCGACCAGGAGCAGCCGCGCGTCCGGCACCTCCGCCCGAATCCGGGGGAAGATCTCGCGGGCGAACCAGACCGCCCCGTCGACGTTGGGCGGGTAGAAGAGGGACCCCAGGATCAGGACGTCCCGCGCGTCGGCCCGGCGGCGGACCGGCCGGACGGCCTCGCAGTCGGTGGCGATGGGGATGACGGGGATGGACCGCCCGTCGCCGGAGAACCGGCGCAGCGTATCCCGATCCGCCGCGGTGACGGCGACCACCCCGTCGAAGGCGCGGCAGACCGTCCCCTCGTACCGGGCCATCCGTCGCCAGTCCATCCGGGCCACCAGCCGCCGCAGCGGGGAGGGGTCGCTCTCCGCCACCCCCTTCAACACCAGCGCGTAGGCGTTGTGCTTGTCGATCACGCGGGGGACCCCCTCGATCCGCAGGCCGTACTGGGCCACCTTCACCTGGTCCACGTGGATCAGGTCGAATCGCTCCTCCGCCACCAGATCCTCCACCAGACGGGCCATCCCCCGGTCGAAGTGCCGTTCGATCATAAAGGGGCGGCCGGTGAGGAGGCTGCGGGCCAGGGCCAGCCCCTCCCGCCACAAGGAGCGGGGCCGCTCCACCGGATGGACCGCCTCGCAGAAAGAGGCCAGATGGTCCACGTACCGCCGCTCCCGGGGATGGGTGAGGAAGGCTACCAGCGTCACCCGATGGCGGGCGGCGAGGTAGCGGAGGACGTAGTAAGCCCGGATCTTAGGGCCGCTGTCCAACGGGTAGGGGAAGACCTGGGCGATGAACAGGACGCGGAGCGGTCTCATCCTGCTCCCCCTCCCACCACGCCCAACAACCTCCGGTAGGACCGGAGGTTCCGCCGGGCCCGGCCGCGCATCGCGCGGGTCGGCGCGACCAGCAACGGGACCCACAGCCCCATTTTCAGCGCTGTCGTCGCCACCAGCACCAGCCGGAACAGCCCGGCGGTCCGCCGCCCCCTCCACCTGCGGAAGAAGAGCCACTTCCCCCGATACACCCGCGCCCGCTTCTCCAGCGGCACCTGGCCGATGCTCTGCCCGCCCCAGTGGACGATCTCCGCCTGCGGCGTGTAATAAATCCGCCATCCGGCCCGCTTCACCCGCCAGCACCAATCCACCTCTTCGGAGTACATAAAGTACGTCTCGTCCAGCCCACCGACCTCCTCCCACACCTCCCGCCGCACCAGCATGCACGCGCCGGGGATCCAATCCGCCTCCCGCACCTCCCCGCTTTCGGCGGGAGGGTGACTGGGGAAGTAGGGGGAGCGGAAAAGGGGATGCAACTTGAGCATCAACAGGACCTCTCCCCAAAGGGTGGGGAAGTCCATGAACGATGCCTGAAAACTCCCATCCGGGTTCACCAACCGTCCCCCCGCCATCCCCGCTCGCGGGTGGGTCTCCATCAGGTCCACCAGGGCTCCCAACGCGCCCGGCCGCAGGACGGCGTCGCTGTTCAGGAGCAGGAAGTACCGTCCGCGGGCCACCGCCATGGCCTGGTTGTTGGCCCGGGCGAACCCCACGTTCTCCCGGTTGACGATCAGCCGGACCCCGGGGAACCGCTCCCGCACCATCTCCACGCTCCCGTCGGTGGAGCCGTTGTCCACCACGATGACCTCCA
This sequence comes from Thermoflexia bacterium, assembly GCA_011192125.1. Classification (GTDB taxonomy): domain Bacteria; phylum Chloroflexota; class Anaerolineae; order B4-G1; family DUEL01; genus DUEL01. Next base: position 71,840 of record DUEL01000012.1, on the reverse strand, counting down.
CCGTCAGATCCCCCGCCGTCTCGTAAATCGACCGCAGGCACTGGGCCAGCAACTCCCGCGTATTCCAACTGACCACGATGACCGAGACGTCCACCCTCATTCCCCGCTTCCCTGCTTCCCTGTTCCCTTGCTAACCTGCTCCATCGCCTGGGCCGCGCCCAGGAGGGCCCAGGTGTAGACGGCGTAGTCGAACCCGGCGATGGTCTGGGTATAGACGAAGGGAACGATCCAATCCCCCAGCGCCATCGCCACCAACGCACCCACATACCCACCGACCGCAGCCAGGGCGAACGCCTCGGCGAAGTCCTGCCGCCCCCTCACCCGCCGGTACAGCCGCCAGAGGACCACACCCGTCGCCGCCCAGAACCACAGGAAGAAGAAAAGGCCCACCACGCCCGTCTGGGAGAGGACGTCGATGTAGGTGCTGTGGGAGGCCATCGCCTCCAGTGGGAAGTAGTTCATGTAATAGACGGCGTAGCCTGCCGGTCCAACGCCGAAGAGCCAGTGCTTCCCGGTCACCCGCCAGTTGTGAAGCCAGGCATCGACCCGCGTCACGCCGCTGACGACCATCTCCTGTTGCAGTTTGGCCTCCACCGCAGGGAGGTTGAAGGCGACGTACAGGGTCACCGCCACAATCAGGAGGATCAGCACTTTGCGCGAGCGCAACACCCCGATCGCCGCCAGCCCGGCCATCGCCGGCACCCAGGAGGAAAGCCAGCGGAATTGGTGAACGAAGACCTGGTAGAACCACGCTCCGGCCAGGACCACCAACGCCAGGCGGATCAGCAGCGGCAGCCGACGGTGGAAAAACCCCAGGGCGAGGGCGAGGCAGATGAACCAGGTCGGGAAGAGGGGCCGGACCTGAAGGAAGTCCAAGTAGGGCAAGCGCAGGTAGTACCTCAGGATGGCCGCCGTCCCGACAACCAGCAGCAGGCCGACCAGGACACGGATCCACCGGGTATCCTCCTGTTGAGCCGCCACGAGGAACACGCCCGGCAACAGGACCATCACAGCCAGCCCCCCCAACTGGACGAAGGGCCAGGTAGGCCAGGGCTGCACCAGGACGTCGCGGAAGGCGATGCTCCAGGGAAGCGAGATGATGGATGCGGCGACGAAGCCCAGAAGGGGTACGTTGACCGGCGAGGGCTTGAGCCGGACCTTCCGATCGGTCAGCCACTGGCCTGCCACCCACCAGGCGACGACGCCCCCCGCCAGGACCAGGCTGATGGGGATCCGGCTTCGGGTGCCGGTGGGAAGCGTGTAGCGGATAACGGCGGCGGCGGCGATGATACCGACGATCCCATGCTCGATGCGCGCCCGTCCGAGGCCCAGCACCCCCATCAGAGGAAGAAACACAAGCGGCAGCAACAACCAGGGACGGGCCATCCGCCCGGTCATCCAACCCACCACCACCCCAAACGCCAACACGCCGACGGCCATCCCCGCCCGCAGCAACCAGAGCCAGAGAACAGGGAAGCGCCGCTCAATTGATGTCAACATCGTTCCACTCCGCCACGACCTGCTCCAGAAAAGCCTCGAACCGCCGCCCAATCTCCCGCCAGTCGTACCGCTCCCGCACCAGCCGACGGCCGTTCTGCGCCAGCCGCTCGCGCAGCGCGGGGTCCTCCAGCAGCCGGACCACCTGAGCCGCGAACGTCTCCGGATCGTCGGCGATCAGAATCTCCTCCCCCGACCTCACATCCAACCCCTCTGCGCCCTTGCTGGTGGACACCACCGGCGTCCCCAGGGCCATCGCCTCCAGAATTTTGAGACGGGTGCCCCCGCCCATCGTCATCGGCACCACGCAGACCTGGCTGCGGGCGATGCGGGGGCGGACGTCCTGGAGATACCCCGTGAGCACCACACCCTCGCGCAACGGCAAACGGTGCACCGGCACCCCATCCGTCTTCCCCGTGATGTACAACTTCGCTCCCGGTCGCTGCCGGAGGATGAGGGGGAAAACCTCCCTCAGGAAAAAGGCCATCGCCGCGAAGTTGGCCCGATAGGTCATCGCGCCAGGGAAGACAAGTGTATCCGGTTCAAGAGGGCCGAAATCATCGTCGTAGAGGGTGGGGTCCACGCCGTTGGGAATCACCTGCACGGGCAGGCCATCCGGTTGGATGCTGGTGAGAAGGTCCCGTTCCTTGGCGGAACTCACCGTGCAGGCATTCATATCCCTCAACAACCCGGCCATATAGCGGCGCAGTTTCCACCACGTCAATCGCAGCCGTGTCCGTTGATACCAGCGCGACTGCAGGCTGATCCGGTCTTTGATGATCGAGAGCTCCGGATCCTCCAGCAGGCGAGGCACCCCCTGGACCCCCCGAACATAGGGGGCCGTTCCACCGCTCGGGCCGATGGCGAAGGCGACCACCACGTCGAACTCGTCCCTGCTCATCCACTCCTGGACCAACCTCTCCATCTCGGTGCTGTAGGTGGCGTGGACGAAGCGGGGCTCGGGGAGGAAGAACCCTAGCAGGGCATCCCACCGACGGGGATCGTAAGGGCGGAACGGGACGATGGCGACCTCCTGGCAGTAGGCCTTCACCGCCGCGATGTCCGTGTCGGATGGATGCTCCCGCGCGAAGGAGAGCAGCGTGACCTCGTTGGACCTCGCTATCTCTCGCAACAGGTAGTGTATCCGCATCCGCGCCCCACAGTCCGGGGGCCAGGGAAACCAATTAGAGATCGCCAGAACCCTCATCCCGCCTCTCCTCCCTGTGAGGATTCCGATCCCACCCCTCGATCTCCTTGAGCACCTTGGCGGGATTGCCTCCCGCGAAGGAGTTGGGGGGGATATCCTTGATCACCACCGAGCCAGCGGCGATGACCGAGTTAGCCCCAATCGTCACGCCCCGCTGGACGATGGTATGGGACCCGATCCACACGTGGTCCTCGATCACCACCGGCCGGGAGATCGGTCCCGGCTCTCTGTCGACGAACCGCACCCGGTGCCAACTCGTATCCCAAATATCACAATCCCACCCTATGCTGCAGTGGTCGCCGATGACCACCATCTGGGTGACATTGATTTTGGTCCGATCAGAGATGCCGGAGTCCACGCCGATGCGCAGGACAGCCTTCTGGTCGGGCGACTTGCCAACCACAGCGATGTGAACATCGTTGCCCAGACGGCAGTACTTATTCAGGTGGATCTCGCCGTTTCGTTTGACAATCTTGATCCGCCGACCAGCGTCTATCAGCCCCTTTGTGTCGAACTTCCGAGCCACCCAGAGGCCCCGCAGAAACCGCACAACCTTGTTCAAGCGCTGCCTCAGCGGCAAGCGCATAAAGGCAGACACCAGAAACGAGAAGCCATAACGGGGCTTCGCCATCATCGTATCCCCTCCTCCACTTTCTTCACAGACAGTGCACCGAGACCTGCTCTCATCCCCCACCTCCCACGCCACGCATCCAGCAGGGCCCGTACCATCGCCCGCCGCTGAACCCGCTTGTATCTCCATCGGGGCCGCAGATGCCACGCCAGCAAGATCCGCAGGTCCTCCGCGAGCGTGTGGAACCACGCCGTCGCTCCCGCTCCCACCAGTCGCAGGAAAAGCAACCGGTTGCGGGTCATATAGTAATGCACCAGTGGCGAATCGGCCTGGGAGCAAGGCGAGATCTTGTGCCAGATCCGGGCCCGGGGCACGTGGAGGATGCGATATCCCGCTCGCCGGACGCGCACACACCATTCCACCTCCTCGTAGTAGAGGAAAAATCGCTCATCCAGAAGCCCCACCCGCTCCAGCACCTCCCGCCGGATCAGCATTGCGCACCCAGTGACGAAGTCCACCTCGCGCGGTTCCGCCCCGAACTGCCCCTGCTCCGGCTCGTTCAACCCCACCATCCGCGTCCGGCCTCGCCGCCAGTCGATCGCCCCCCCCGCCGACCAGATCACGTCCGGCCGGTCGTAATAGTAGATCATCGGACCGACTCCCCCCACCTGTGGGTCCGCCTCGGCGACCTCCACCATCCGGCGGAGAAAGTCGGGGGCGACCTCCGTGTCGTTGTTGAGGAGCAGGACATACTCGGCCCCCCGCTCCAGCGCGTACCGGATCCCCACGTTGTTGCCGCCTGCGTAGCCGAGGTTCTCCCTCGTTTCCAGAAGGATCACCTCGGGGAACCGCCGTCGGAGGATGGCTGGCGACCCGTCGGTGGAGCCGTTGTCCACCACCACGACCTCCAAGGACGGGTAATCCACCTCCGCCAACGAAGTCAGACAGGCGGTGGTGTCCTCCAGGCCGTTCCAGTTCAGGACGACGGCCACGACGCGAGGTGCGGTCACGTGCTCATCCCCCACTCGAAGAACCTCCTCAAGGCCCACGTTGCAGCACCAACGGCAGGAACACCTGCCCGACAGGCACCACCCGCAGCGTCGCCCAATCGCTGCTAGGAGGGTTCGAACGGGTGGACGCGACGACCGTCCACGTTCCGAACCGCTCCGGGGTGTACACATTCCCGTTCCACACTCCACCCGCTCCATCGTCGATGGTATACCTGCACCAGGAGGTCCAGTCTCCCTTGCTGTTACCGTACAGATCGAAGGCCTCCACCGTGGCCGTCACCACCTCTCCGCGACCGACCTCGTAACTGCTGAGGTGGAGCTCGATGTACCCCACCTTGGCTCCAGGCCGCACCTCGAACGGCTCGCACGCAGCGGAGATCGTCCCATCGGTGACGGTGAGGGTCTGCGTACCTGCCGTCCCCATCATGAACGCCGTTCCCGTGAACGTATAGGTCCCTCCGTCCGCCAGGGTAAACGTGTAGGGGGAGTCCACCGTGTAGGAAAGGGTGGCCTGCGGATCGGAGGTGAGGAAATAGACGCTGCCCTGGTAGTCGGTCTTGACGTTCCCAAACCGGTCGTATGCCGTCACCTGAGGGCCAAACGGATAGAAGTGGTATCCCGCATAGATGACAGTCGGGCATCTCTCGATCTCAAAAGCGTCCAGAGGACCCGGCATAAGCGTCACCGTCACCCAGCCTGAGACTCCACCGGTCTCTGCCCTCACCACTGTAGCCCCCGTCGTCGTATCGGCTAAGAGCGGAGCGGTAGCGGCCCCGCCCGATGTCAAAGCGACGTACGGATCGGTCGGCATATGAGCTGAACCCCCACCGCTCACCACCGTGAACGTCACCGGGACCCGATCGGCGACCGGGTCGCCCTGACCGTCCCACAGCCGGGCCCGCAGGGTCGCGCTGGAGACCCCGTCGGCTACGATAGCGGGGGGATCGGCCTCCAGGACCATCTCGGCTGGCGGCGGCGTCACCCGGATGAGCCCCGTCGTGTCGGTCCCCAGCGTCGTATGGGTGATGCCGACGCGGGCGGTGCCCGTGATATGGCCGTGCAGCCGCGCCCAGGTTGCATCGGGGTCGGGGGTCAGGTCCCCCGACACGACCCCTCCGCTCACCGGGACCAGGGTCCAGGAGACAGGCACCGTCTGGACAAAGTGGCCCACCTCGTCACGGGCCACGGCGTAGAAGTCCGCATAATAACCTGAGGCCACCTCCAGCGTGTCCACCTCACCTCCACTCCCATCCGCCTGGTCCTCCACGGCCACGGAAGCAGGCGGCCCGACGGCGTGTATCAGGCCCGACCCCACCGGATCGGTATCGCCGATGGCGATGCTGGCTCCGGTGACGATCCCCTCCACCAGAGAATCGGCGTCGGCGTCGATCCACACCGCGAACTCGTTGGGCGTGGCGTACATCGCGCCGTTCGCCACCTGGACCACTACGAAGAAATACACCGTCTCCCCGGGGACCACTACCAGACGAGCATCTCCGGGGTCGGCGTGGAGGGTCTGATACCCCTCAGCGTCCAACGTCAGATCGGTCGCGGTGATGACGGGCGTGTCGGCGACCGACCATCGACGGTTCCCCCCGTCCCGGTAGACCCACACCGTCTCGATGATGTCGTTCGCCTGCGCGGAGGTCAACGGCGTCCCATCGGGGGCCGTAAACTGGATGCGCCACCACATCGGGCGAACCCCTTCCTCACCGGGCAGGCCGTTGTGGGTGAACGCGATGGCGAGCACGTCGTCCATCTGACCGTGTTGGATGGGCGGTGGATCGGTCGGCATCACCATCTCCGTGACTCCGCCAGAGACGTTGCGCCAGAGGTCGACCTCGACCCCGTCCCAGTAATCGCTCCCCTCCACCACATCGACGTCGCCGTCCCGGTCGAAATCGCCCGCGACCACAGCCCGCACGACCATCTGGCTGGGTGCGATGATATGGTCGATCCAGTGAGTGTCGGTCAGGAAGTCACCGAAGGGCAGACCGGAGTTCTCGAACCACATCCGCCGCCAGCGGGTAACCCCAGGCATCACGTCGATCCAGCCGTCACGGTTGAGGTCCTCCACGACCAGGGATACTGCCGAACCGCCCATCCACGGCGGCGAGGGGGGCGTCCCGTACCAGACCGCCGTCGGCTGCCAGGTCCAGTGGAACGTGGCTGGCTGCTCGTCGAAGGGGGTGCCGTCGTTCTCCCAGACCTTCACCTGGTAGTCGGCCTCGATGCGATCGGCGGACACGATGTCCAGGTCGCCGTCCCGGTCCAGATCGGCCAGGGCCACATCGTGGACGGTCGCGCCCCAGTAGCCGTGGTAGTGGCTGGGGCTCTCCTCCGGCCCCAGCGTCACCGTCGCCGGGTCCCGCCCCACGATCGTGACGGCCCAAGAGCCTGCGAAGGGGTCGGTGGGGCTGCGGAGGGCGAGCAGTTCGTAGACGTTGGGCCACTCCGAGCGGGCGACCGGTTCATCGGCCGTGCCTACAGCGGGAGCGTGGTCGGTTCCGGCGACCACGTCGGCCCACCCGTCGCCGTCCAGGTCGCCCACCGCCACGGCGTTGACGCTGTAGGTGAGGACCGCGGCATCGACGAAGGGCCAAGGGCCATCGAAGGGCGTGCCATCGTTCCGCCAGAGGGTGACCTTGTGGTTGGGGCTGGGGTCGTCCAGGTGCTCGCCGGAGCCCGTGACCAGGTCAAGCCTGCCATCCCGGTCCAGATCGGCCACCGCGATGTCCCCGATCGGCGCGCCGGGGTCCCCGACGGTGGTACGCGTCCACGGGCCGTCCAGCCCCGTTCCCCCGTTCCGCCAGACCAGCAGGTACGGCGGCGAACTGTGGCCGCTGACGATCTCCAGGTCGCCGTCGCCATCCAGGTCGGCCAGGGCCAGGGCGAGCACCGGCCCGGCTTCGCCGACGGCGTGAGCCGTCCAGGAACCCTCCAGGGGCGCGCCCCCGCTCTCCCAGATCAACACCTCCCCCAGGCTGTCTCCGCCGACCAGTTCGGGCCATCCGTCCTGGTCCAGGTCGCCCGTGGCCAAGGCCCGCACGTCGGCGGGGCGCGAGGCTACCGGCACCCCGGTCTCCGCGAAGGGGGCACGGCGGTGGAGGAGCGTGTTGGGCCATTCGACCACCTCTGCGGTAGCGCCCGCCCCAGCGCCAACCAGCAGGTCCGCGTCCCCATCGCCATCCACGTCGGCGGTGATCAGAACGAGAAGCGCGTCTCCCCACCCCCCCACCGTGATCCAGTCCCAGGGAACGAGGAGGGAGCGGCCGTTGCGCCAGGCGCGCAGGCTCGGCGACGACCCTCCCCCGGCACCGGCGAGGTCCGACCAGCCGTCGTGGTCGAAATCGGCGACGGTCAACCCGTACACGGGTCCCCCCAGATCGCCCAGCACCCTCGGCGCGGGAGGCGTGCCGCCGAAGGGAGTCCCGAGGGTGAAGGGGCTCGCCCATCCAAGGATCCGCCCCGCCGCATCGCCGGCCGCCGCGTCGGGCACACCGTCCAGATCGAGGTCGGCCACGACGAGCGAGAGAATTTCATCCCCGGCCCCCACCCAGGTCTGGGAGGCCGTCCAGGATCCGGAGAAGGGTGCGCCGGGATTCTGCCACAGTTGCAGGTCCCCACCCGCGCCGACCACCAAATCGACCTGCCCATCGCGGTTCATGTCGGCCGCAGCCAGAGCGTGGATCGGCCCGCCGACGGCCCACTGGGTCGCTGTCCCCCATTCGGCGACGAAGGGACCACCGGGAGCCATCGGGTTACGCCACAGGAACACCGCCCCGTCGCTCCCCGCACCGATCAGGTCGGGCGCGCCGTCCTGGTCCAGGTCGGCCACCGTCCCTGCCGGGTAAGTCAGCACAAGGGAGGTGGTCACCGCGCCGGTCTCCGCCCACGGGGTGGAGAAGGGGGCACCGGGATTGCGCCAGAGACGGACCTCGCCGTCGCAGAAGGCCACCAGGTCGGGCCGGGTGTCTCGGTCGAAGTCGGCCACGGCCAGGGCGTGGACCGTGCCAGCGCAGGTTCCGATCTCCATCGAGGTGGAGAACCCCCTACCCGCGGCGATCCGGACCGTCGCGCCGGGGGCGAAAGCCATGTCCAGGTCGCCGTCGCCGTCCAGGTCGGCCACGGCGAGCCCCTCCACGTCCCCATCCGGCGCGAAGAGGGGCGTGCTTCCCCCGAACGAGAGGGGGTTCCCCTCCACGGGAGGTGAGGCCTGGACGATCGGCGACGCACCCAGCACGATGAACAGGATGCCCAGCGCCGCAACGCCTCCTGCCAGCGCCAGCACCAAACCCAGCCCCTTCCCCTGCGTCCTCATCCTAACTCCTTTAGTCACCCTGCCACCCAGCCACCCATTCACCGCACCAACGACCGCTCCACGAGCCAGTCGGCGATCAGATCCCCGGCCAAACGGTGCCCTTCCACGTTCCAGTGGCCATCCCTGGGGTAGTACAGAGGCCGGCCGGTCTCCTCAGCACGCTGGCGAAACTCTTCGACCATCTCCAGGTATGGGATCCCCTGCTCTTCCAGGAACTCCCGCATCATCCGATTCGGCTTATCCAGGTCCCACTCCTTCCCCTGCATCGCCGGGTAGGTGCGCAGCGCCCAGGCCAGGTAGTCGCCCTCCACCAAATGACGGTCGGGAAGGATGACCACGACCAGCCGGGCCCCGTCCGCCTCCACCTCCTGCCTCAACTGGGTGATGATCGCCTTCGTGACGGCCCACGCCTCTTCCCACTCGGGCGGGTAGTCGGCGGCGTAGAGGTACATCCCCATCGGGATCCCTCCGGCGACGGTCTCGCCCTGGGGCGGGTCCATCACTCCGATCTCCCGCAGCCACGTAGCGACCCCCCGCAGTCGTGCTTTGATGAAGCGGGAGACAACCGGATAGGCGCGGGAGTTAGCGGCGAGGAACCGCTTGACCCGCTCCAGCCCGTTCCGCGGCGGCGGCTCCGGTTCGGGACGGAAGGGGAAGTTCACCAGTTCCAGTTCCCCCTCCTCCCCGAGCACGAAGAAGGGCTTGTACTCCCGCCCCATATAGCGGGTCTCCATCTCTCGGTGGTTCTCCAGCACGTCGCTGTTGGGCTGGAAGGCCAGGAGGACCAGGTCGGGCTGGTACTTCCGCCCCTCCAGCCGGTAGAAGAGCAGTTCCTGATCGTTGCCGTACCCCCACACCCCGCCGTTGATCACCTCGACCGGCTGATCCAACCGTTCGTTCAACCGGACCTCCAGCACCTCCTGGAAAGAGTCCTCCAGCGGCACCTCCAGCGCGTCGGCGTAGGAATCACCCAGCACCAGGATACGAAAGGTCCCCGGCGGCTTCTCGTAGGGGTACTCTCGATCTCGCAGCCCCTTCGAGTTGATGCGGACATAGGTCTGAAACTCGTCGGGCACGTCGATGTTGACCCACCATCCTTCAGCGTTGGGGATGTGGAAGACGCCGAACCGCTCGTCGGGCTGGAAGAGCGGGTCGGGCCACCAATGGAGGGTGCGGGCGGCGACCTCCAGGCCGACCAAGAGGAGCAACCCGACCAGTACCACCGCGCCGAAGGCAATGCCGACCTTCCTCACTCTACCGCTCCCACCGCACGACCGTCCCCGCCCTTCGGGCCGGGTTGCCGTAGACCAGCGAGTTGGGCGGGACGTCCCGCCGCACCACCGAACCCGCGCCAATGATGGTGTTTTCGCCGATGGTCACGCCCTTCATAATGATGGAATAAGGTCCGATCCAGACGTCGTCGCCAATGGTGATCGGCGCTTCGATCTCCGCCTCACCGGTACGCTCCAGCCACATCTTATGACCGATGGAGTCGAAGATGCTGCAGTTCCAACTGATCATACAGCGGGCGCCGATCTTGACCTCGGTGGCGCACATAATCACGTTATTGGCCCCAATGATCGTGCGCGGGCCGATGACCAGGTGCCCCCCGCAGACGATCTTGCTCCCCATAGCCAGCCGGGCCCCCCGTCCGATCTCGATGCGCCCGCCCCTCCACTTGAGGATCTGAACCTTGCGCTCGATGATGAACGGCTCTCGGGAATCGAATTTATAGAAGCGCAACATCCACCGCAGGACCCCTAGTGCGGCGATCACTTTGTCGCGGGGGGGCATGTTGTACCAGAACTTCCGCAAGAAGTGCGTGTAGGGCAGCACGTCCGGCTCCACGGGCCGTTCTGCTTCCAGAGTCACTGTTTGATCCATAAGAGACTACCTCCCTGCTACGTGATGCGTCATATGTCACACGCCATACGTCATACGTCAAGCGTCAAGCGTTATGCGTCAGATGCTGCTGCTCCCAGGTGACGGAGCAGATCCTGCACCGCTCCCTCCCAATCCCACGCCTCGACGACCCAGCGACGGCCCGCCTGGCCCATCATCCGGGCCCGTTCCGGACACTCCAGCAGATCGCCGATCGCCTCGGCCAGGGCACGGGGATCGCGGGGGACCCGCAGGCCGGTCCGGCCGTGCAGGACCGTCTCCCGCACGCCCCCCTCGTCCACTCCCACCACCGGCGTCGCGCAGGCCATCGCCTCCAGCGGCACCAGCCCCAGCGGCTCCCGGTGCGGGGTGTAGGCGACCAGGGCGGCGCGGTTGTAGGCCGCCACCAGATCCTCGTCGTCCACGCCGACCCGGATCCCCAGGTCCACCCTCCGGCCCGCCGCCAGCCCCTCCAGGTACGCCCGCTCCTGCGGTTCGACGTAGTTGCAGATGAGGCGAAGGGAAGGACGAGCATCCGCGGGCAAGCGGGCCAACCCCTCGACCAGGAGATCGAACCCCTTGTAGGGGGTCAACGCACCCACGGAGAGGACGAATCCGTCCCGCGCCACCCCCAACGGGCGGAACCGGTCGGCGTCGATCCCGTGGCGGCAGACGTGGGCCTCTATCCCGTAGATGCGACGGACGTTGTCCCGGGTGAAGGCGGAGTTAACCAAGACGCACGTGGCAGCCTGAGTCGCTGCCCGATCGCTCCGCCGCAGGAGGGCCCGGTAGAGACGAAGGGCCGGATCCACCTTATCCAGCGCACCCCGCAGAGGAGAGCGGCGCAGGTAGGGCCGGGGGACCGGCGGCTCGTACAGGCGACGAAGCGGCTCGTGGCAGTAATAGACCGCAGGGGTGCGCAGGTGTCGTAACAGCGACGGAGCCTGGGTGAACCGACAGGGGTGGACCAGCACCACGTCGAAGCCCCCGGCGTCGATCGCCTGGGCCACCCGTCGGTTGACCCGCGCCAGCCGGACCAGGTCGGCCGCCCGCACGGCCCGGTTGATCCGGCCGAGGGGACGGCGCAGTTCCGGGCCCGGGCGAAACGGGAAGGCTCGGACCAGCACCCCGTCCACCTCCACCGGCGTCGCCGTGGTGAGAGTAAAGAGAGCGAGATCGTGCCGCACGGAGAGACGCCGCACCTGCTCGGTGAGGGTGCGAAGCGCGCCGCCGGAATGGAGGTTGTGATAGACCGCGATGCGCACCGTCATCCTCCCGCCACGTCCTGCCAATGGGGGGCCAGGCTCTTGTCCATACGGCGCGGGGCGAGCCGCCGCCGCAGGCCGACCAGCAACCGCAGGGGAAGCCCCCGCCAACGGGCGAGCGCAAGGGCCAGGCGATACTTCCGACGAGGTGACAGGGCAAGAGCCTGAGCCAACCACACCCGTCCCCGCTTCAGGTCGCGGTGGCGCGTCACCGTCTCCACGCCCAGCCGATACAGGAGCATCGCCTGATCCTCCCGCGGCAGCGCCCGGAAGCGATCCGACGCCACGATCTCCGCCTGGGCTTCCGGCTCCCCGTCGAAAAAGATGAGGAGCATCTGACGAAGGAACTCCCGCCGGGACCAAAGCGGCAGCGTGGGGAAGAAATCGGCCGCGAGGGTCTTCCGTTTGAACCGCTGCACCGACCGCCAGCGGCGCGCCCACTGGGGGTGGGAGCGGGAGGAGGCGTTCTCTCCGTGAAGGCGGTACAAACAGACGGGCTCGCCGTGCGAGGCGAAGCGAGCTCCCGCCGCAGCCAACCGCAACCAGAGATCGGCGTCCTCCGTGCCCCGCAACCGCTCGTCGAACCAGGGATCGCCCAGAAGACCCAGCGCCCGCCGTCGCACCATAGCCGAGTGGGGCGCTACGACCACGTTGTGCAGGATCATCACCGCCAGCAGCCCTTCCTCCGGGATCGCGGGCCGCTCCTCCGAGATCCGCTGCAGCCGCCGCCCCTCCGCATCGCAGTAGTATCCGTCCCCGTAGACCACATCCACCTCCGGGCGGCGATCCAGAAAGCCGACCTGGACCTCCAGGGCGTGGGGAAGGAGCCAGTCGTCGGAGTCCAAGAAGAGCAGGTACTCCCCCTTCGACATCCGTACCCCTCGGTTGCGGGCCACCGCCCGGCCCTGGTTCTCCTGGTAGAAATAGCGGACCCGGTCGTCCCCATACCGCTCCCGCAACACCTGCTCGGTCCCGTCGGTGGACCCGTCGTCCACCACTATGACCTCAAAGTCGGGGTAGGTCTGGACCAACACGCTGTCGATGGCCTCGCAGACCATCGCGGCCCGGTTGTAGGTGGGAATAACAACGCTGACTCTAGGCACTGACCTGCTCCTTGGCAGCACTTACACACTTTTGGCCGTTCCCACCGCAGAGACACAGAAATTGCAGAAGCCTCATCACTTCTTCCCTCCCGGTTGCTTCCTCTGCGTTCCCTGCGTCCCAGTGGCGTTCTCCATCCGTCTCAGACGAGAGTGGAGGACCGACCACATCTCCTCCGCTCGCTGCGCCCAGGTGTTCTCCCGGGCGTACCGCAGCCGCCGCTCCCGCACGCTCGGCGGCTCCCGCAGTGCTCGCTCCAGCGCACCAAGGAACCCCTCTGGTCCCTCGCCTATGTAGACCACGTCGGCGAACCGCTCGACCCCCGCTACCGGCGTGCTGACGATCGGCTTCCCTGTCGCCAGGTAGTCGTACAACTTGATGGGGTCCATGCTCCGGGTGAGCGGAGTGACAGCGTGCGGGAGGATGCAGACATCGAAGCCCTGGAAGTAGGCAGGGAGATCGGGAAAGTTCCGCCGCCCCAGGAAATGGACGTTGGGTCGAGCGTCCAGCGCCGCTACCTGATGTCGATGGTTGTCCCAGATGTCGCCGACGAAGACGAACGACCAGCCTGGACGAGCATCCACCACCGCCGCCAGGAGGTCGTAGTCGAGTTTGTCGGCGATCTGGCCGACGTAACCGATGACGGGGTGGGAGAGGTCGCGCACCTCCGGTGCGACAGGGCCGGGTTCAGCCGCCTTCCCCACCACCGCCAGGTCAGTCGCGTTGGGAGCCCGATAAGTGTTGGGATTGGCCTGGAGGGCGCGCCGATGAAGGCTTTCGGAGACGGCGAAGACCACGTCCGTCTCCCGCAACAGCCGGTCGTTGAGCCGCTCCAGTTCCCTTCGATCCGCCACCGGCAGGATCTCAAAAGCGGTCCAGTCGTCAGTCCAATCGTAGCAACACAACACCCGCTCCGGGAAGGCGTCCATCGCCCAGGCCTGGAGGGGGTGGGAAAGCCAGAGGATCACTGGCTCTGGCCCCAGCCGCCGCAGCGCCGCGCGGATGCGGGAGGCGTAGATCCGCCGGTTGATCCGCCGGAGGGTATCCCACCGTCGGATCGCGTCCAGCCGGGTCAGGGGGAGCGCTTTCTCGGAGCCGATGAAGACCCGCACCTTTCCGTCGGCCGGACGGGGGCGGCCCAGGATGGCGTTCAGGTGAGCGCGGCGGGTGGGCGGGAGGTGGCCCGGACCGAAGCGACCCCGCGCCAGGTCGAGGACGCTGGTCGCCACCGGCGGCTCCACGTACAGGACGCCGGCGACCTCGGGCCGTTGAGCGAACTCCCAGGCCAGGCGGGTCTTCCGGCGGCCCAGATTCCCCCACGCGTACCCCGAGAAGTAGAGGAGGCGATATCTCTCAGGGGACATACCCGTTCTCCTCGACGTAGATGATCCGGCTCCCCTGCGGCTCAAAGCGGAAGGGGATCGCCCGCAGTTCGGGCAGGGCGCGGCAGATCTCCTCGTGCCGCTCCGGGGGAGCGTAGAGCAGGAGGAACCCGCCGCCGCCCGCGCCCAGAATCTTCCCCCCGATGGCCCCGTGTGCCCGCGCCGCCTCGTACCACCGATCGATGTCCGGGTTGGTGATCCCACTGGCCAGCCGCTGCTTCTCCAGCCAGTTGGCGTGCAGCACCTCTCCGAAGCCATCCAGTTCGTTCCGGCTCAACGCCTCCACCATCTGTTCGGCGAGGTGGACCATCCTGCGGAGGCTGTTCCGTTTCGTCTCGTCCATCACACAGTTGCGGGACTGCTCGGCCAGAATGTCGTCGGCGCGGCGGGTGAGGCCGGTGTAGAGCATCAGGAGCCGCCGCTGCAACTCCCGCCGGGTCTGGGGCGCGCAGAGGATGGGGGTCACTTCGACCTCGCCGCCGGGGTAGAAGCGGATATACTTCAGCCCCCCATAGGCCGCGATGTACTGGTCCTGTTTGCCGATGGGCTTCCTGCACCGCTCGATCTCGATCTCACATGCCTCCTTCGCCAACCGCTCCGCACCCACCATCCGCCCTCGATGGGCATAGAGCGCGTTCAACAGACCCACGGTGTAGGTGCTGGAGGAACCCAACCCCGTACCTCTCGAGGGGATGTCGGAGATCGAGGTGATCTCGATCGCCCGATCGATACCCGTCATCCTCAGGGCCTCACGGATCAACTCGTGCCGCAGTTCCTCCACGCTGTCCACGATCTCGGTGCGGGAGTAACTGGCACGGATCTTGTTGTCGAACTTTCGGTTAACGGTGATGTAGATGTACTTGTTGATCGCCGTGCTGACGACCGCGCCGGGTTCCCGCTCGTAGAAGGCGGGCAGGTCCGAACCCCCGCCGACGAAACTGATCCGCAAGGGAGTGCGCGAGATGATCATCGTCCCACCTCTCCATCTCCATCCAAGAACTGCCGACACCACAACTCGAACGTCAGTAGCACGCCCAGCTTTCGAGCGTGGTCCACACCGGACATATGCTCCTCCACCAAATCGCGAACGGCCTCCGGGTTAAAGAGCCCCCGATCCAGCGACCGATCGCTCAGAAGGACCTCCTCGACCCAGGGACGGAGCACCGTGCGCATCCAGCCGTTGTAGTCGGCGTAATGGCAGCGGCGCGGCGGCGAGATGAAGCGCAGCCCGGTTGTATGCAGCCACCAGCGGAGTTGCTGCCGAAGACGAATCAGCACCCCACGCATACAGGGCACCAGGGGCTCTCCTGTCTTTTCCAGAGGGACCTTCGCCAGGTCGGGGAAGGCGACGGCGAAAGCCTGCCGGTACAGATACCCCTCCAACCGCAGGCCAGGGGGCACGCGGACCATGAAGTCCACCAGATCGACGTCGTAGAAAGGGGTGCGCACGACCAACTGGCTCCGCAGCAGCCGTTGCCCCTCCAGGATCCAGCGACGCTCGTTCTGCCGGATGGAGTACTGCTCCCGCCGGTTGGCCGAAAGCGTCGCGTGGGACGCCTGCAACGCACACCGGAAGGTTTCAAAGGGCACCCCCCGAACCTGCCGGTAGACCGCAGGAGCCAGCAATCGCGCCGCTTCCTCCTCCGAGAAAGCCGTGGCGTAATGCCGGAACAACATCCGGAGTAACACATCCTCGGGATGGATGTCCATCAGCATGCGGCAGAGGTGCTGTCCCATGATGGAATCCCCCAGCGAGCCGGTGTAGACCACCCGCACCCAGCGGGCGGCCTCAGGCAGGGCAGCGAGGACGTGCATATGGACCGCGCTCTTCAGCCCATCGCTCAACCACACCCCTTCCTCCACCATCCGAGGCAGATCCTCCGGCCGGAGGGGGACGAAATGGTGGTGGGTCCCTACCCTGGCCGCCACCTCCCGCGCCAACCGGACGTCGTCACAACCGGGGGTGCCAAAGGTGAAGGTGTGCACGTTCCCCCGCGCCCCGTCCATCGCCGCCAGGACCGCCCGCGAGTCCATCCCCCCGCTCAGCAACACTCCCTCCGGCCCGTCGCCTCGGCGGCACCGCCGGACAGCCTGCCGGAGGTGATGGATCAACCCCTCGACGTACCACCCCTCAGAGCGGTCCTCGTATTCCTCAACGAACTGGAACTCCCAGTAGGGCCGGATCGCCAGTCGGCCCTCCCCGAAGGCCAGCACCGAGGCGGGCGGCAGAAGCCGAATGCCCTCGAAAAGGGTTCGATCCTCCAGCACATGCTCAAAGGTGAGGAACTCCGCCAACCCGTTGAGGTCCACCCGAGGGGCGTAGGCCGGATCGGCCAGAATGGCCCGCGCCCCGCTGGCGATGAGCAACCGTCCGTCGACCTGAGCGTAGAAGAGGGGCTGCAGTCCCCACCGGTCGTTGACCACCAGCAGACGGCGCTCCCCGGGCGACCAGATCGCCGCCACGAAGGGGCCGTTGAGCCGCAGCGCGAAATCCTCGCCGTACTCCTCGTACAGGTGAAGCAGGTACTCGGCATCGCTCTCGGTGCGGAAACGATGGCCTTTTTCGACCAGACGACGCTTCTCATCGGCGTAGTCGTAGACCTCCCCCTCCATCACGACGCAGAGGGAACGGTCCTCGTTCCAGATCGGCTGGGGTTCCCGGGCGACGGTCCCCAGGGCAACACGCCCCAATCCGATCCCCCTCTCAAGGTACAGGTCTATCCGATCCGTCTCCCGCGCCATCAGCCGCCGCGCCATCTCCCGGAGGCGCTGCTCCGCCTCCGCTGGAGGTACTTCACCGACGAATCCGACCAGCCCTGGCATTCCTGATCTCACCAAATCGTCCCCTGGATATCCATCGGCACCAGGCTTTGCTTGCGAACAAGGAGCCGGTTGGGCACCCGCTCGAAGCCGCCGCCGCGGCTCCAATAGAAGTATCGCCGCACGCCCAGAAGGTCCACATAGCCAAAGTGGCCCACCTGCCGGAACCCCTGACGGGCGTTCGCTTGGAGCGCGGGGCGGTTGTGCGGGTAGATGAAGACCAGGGCACGCTCATATCCGGCCTTCCGCATCTCGGCAGCCGCCCATACGGTGACGGCCGGGCTGATGTGCTGCCCCCGATACTCGGGCAGGGTGTACGCTTCGTAGAAGTAGATCTCGACTGGCGAGAGCGGAAAAACGATGTCCAAGAAACTGTTGAACGCCTTCCCCACCGCCATAGCCTGCACGTGCACGGTCCGGCCGTCCACTCTGGCCCCGTAGAATCGATGGCCGTTGCTCAGCCGCAGCCGGATCACCTCTTCGGTCAGAAAAGGCCGCAGCGCGATCAGGTCGCTCCAGTCCTCCGGCCCGAGGCGGCAGAGCGTGGCCGGCACCCGCGGCTCGATGGAGGGGAGATCCTCATTGAGGCGGAGCTCTCGCACCAGGAGACGGCGGAAGCCAAAAGGATGCGCGAGGGCACGCTGTAGCCTCGACCTCACCACCGTACCTTTCAGACCGTCGGGTTTATGCTCCACACTCTCCTCCTTGCTTCCTTCCCCACACCCTCCGATCACCCGGGGCGACGAGAACCGACCACGCCTGGGGGAGGGACCGCAGCACTCGACCCACCCCGCCCGTCGCTGCCGTGTCCAGATCTCCCACCACAGCCCGCAGCCGCTGCGCCGACCGGTCCCACGTGAACTCCCGCTGTGCCCGCTCCCGCCCCGCCTCCCCCATCCGGCGGGCCAGGTCGGGGTCCCGTAGCAGCGTGACCAGCCGAGCAGCCAGATCAGCCGGATCGTGGGGGTCCACCAGGAAGCCGGTCACCCCATCGGCGACGGCGTCCACCACCCCACCCGACCGCCCTCCGACGACCGGCTTGCCGCAGGCGTTGGCCTCCAGAAAGACCATGCCGAACCCCTCCACGTCCCCCGTCTCCGGCTCCTCCCGGCTGGGCATCGCTACCACGTCGGCACCGTTGTAGTAGGCCACCACCTCCTCGTCCGGCACCCGCCCGGCGAAGATCACCCGGTCCGCCACGCCGACCTCCCACGCCAGCCGCTCCAGCCGTTCCCGGTCGGGACCGCTCCCGGCGATGAGGTAGACCGCCTCCGGCACCGATTCCAGCACCCCCGGCAGCGCGCGGATCACCATGTCCTGCCCCTTGCGGGCGACCAGCCGCCCGAGGGTGAGGATGACCCTGCGGCCGTCCAAGCCGTACTGCCTTCGGACCGCGGCCCCGGCTGCCGGATCGGGATGGTATGCGACCACGTCGACGCCAGGAGGGACAAGAGCGATACGGTCGGGGTGCGCTCCCAGCCGCACCGCCAGATCCGCCGTGGCCCGGCTGATCGCCACAACGCGGTCGGCCTCCCGCAACACCCACCCGATCCGCTCCCGCGTCCAGGGCTCCAGCGCCGGGCGGGCGATCTCCAGGCCGAAGACGTACTGGACGTAGGGCAGGCCCAGCGTCCGCTTCAGGAGCAGGCCGGTCATCCCGTCCGGCAGGGCGACGGCGCAATGGACCAGGCCAACCCGGTGCCGCAGGCAGAGGCCTGCCAGGGAAAGGACCCATCGCAGCCGGAGTTTACGCCCCCCTCGGAAGAACCAGTACAACCCCTCCGGCGGCACCCGCACCATCCGAAACGGCGCACTGCGGTCAAACGTCTCCCACTCCCCCTCACGATCCGGCGTCACCACCGTCACGCGGGACGGATCGAGCCGGGAGAACAGATGAAACAGATAGGACTCCCGGCCGCCGACACGGGGGGGAAAAGTGTGGGTAATCAACAGGTGGTCCATCACGTCCTCTCGGCTCACAGATACCCCAGGTCCCGCAGATGCTCCATCACCTGCGCCTCTTCGTCCGCGCTGTACCCCTTCTCCCCCGTCCCCCCGTCCAGCGCAGCCGTCTTCACCCGAACGACCCCCCGCTCGGCGAGGGGCGGCGCTAGCAGCCCCCGCAGGACCTGCCCGTCCCACTCCTGCGGCACCGGCACGCCGTAGAGATGGAGCAGCGTGGCGGGCAGATCGAGGATGGAGGCGTGCGCCGGGTTGACCGGGGGGCGCTGCACGAAATCCGGTCCGCTCACCACCAGGATCCCCCTGCGGGTGTGGTCGCCGAACCGGCCGAGCCGGTCGAGGAAACAGAACTGGCCCGGCTTGTTGTCCACCACGACGTCACAGTCGGACTCGTAGTGATCGGCGATCACGTCGGGCCCGCTGGCGAGGGCAGGCCCGTGGTAGATCTCCTCCCGCCGGTACACTCGGGAGAAGACGGGACGACCCTGGGGATCGCGGACGGCGAGGAGGTCGCGGATCAACGATTCGCGCACCCTCTCGTACTCCCCGGGGGAGACCGCCCCCCTGCCGTTCCCCATCCCCGTGTTGATCAAAAGGGGACCGCTGTTGGACGTTGCGAAGACCTTCGTCCGGGCCCAATCCAGCCGCTCGGTGAACCGGTAGGCCAGCGCCCCCGGTACGGACCGATAGGCCGACTCCCAGAAGCGACGCCGCAGCGGAGCGGGTGCCATCCTGAGCAGCAAGCGGAGCACCCCCCGCACGAACCGCTCCTCTGTGCCCTGCATCCCCCTCCCCCGCAAGTAGCGGGCCAGGGCGAAGTTGACCTCATAGGGAGGGATGTCCAGCGAATACTCGCCATAGGCAGCGTAGCCGTGCTGAACCAGCCACGGCCCCAGCAGAAAAGCGGTCCGTACGCGCCGGGAGCCGTGGTCGGACATCAGGATGTAGTTGGCGTCGGGGTACCGCTCCAAGAAGCGGCCGATCTGCGCATCGATGTTGCTCAGCACCTGCTCTATGGACTCCATCTCCGGCGCGAAGTGGTTCACTCGGTCCAGCGAAGCGTAGTTGAGGACCAGCAGGTCGACCGCATACATCTCCATCAGCATCAACGCGGCCTCGGTCTGGACCGCCTCGTACTTGATCCACGCCTGGAGGTAGGCATCGATGCCCTCGTTCAGGAGGCCGCGGTCCACGTCCACTCGATAGGGGCCGAACCGGTCCTCCAACTGATTCAGCACCTCTGGGGGGTAGGTAAGGCGGCGAGCGGTGTGGGGGACCGGGATCCCCGGCACGACGAACCCGTCGAGCGGGCGCGGGGGGTAGGTGAGAGGAACGTTGAACAGCCCCACCCGGATCCCCTTATGGTTCAGATAGGTCCAGAAGGGAACGGCCCTCAAGGCCGCAGCGTTGACCATCCCTCTCGTGCCGTCCCCGTGGTGGAGCGACCAGTCGAAGACGCCGTGCTTGCCCGGATTGACCCCGGTGATGAAGGAGGAAAAGGCCACCGGCGTGATGGGGGGCATCGTCGATTCCAGGATACCCCGCGCACCCCTATCGAGCAGACGGGCGACGTTCGGCATCCGCCCCGCCGCCAACAGGGGGTCCAGATACTCCCAACAACCGCTATCGATGCTCAACACCAACGTCTTCCTCATACAGCCTCCGCCCCCTTGCCCCCTTGCTCTCTTGCTCCCCGCACACTCCATCGATGCGGCAGGTAGACCAACGCTCCTCCCTGATCGAACCGGGAGCCCACCACGAAGTGAACGGCCCCGTCGATCTGATCATAGGTCAACGGGGAGAAATGGTCCCGTTTGATCCCCACGTTGATGTTGTACTCCCCGTTGAGGAGGTTCAGGCTCTCGTAAAGGACCTC
The DNA here is from genome assembly GCA_011192125.1 of Thermoflexia bacterium. Classification (GTDB taxonomy): domain Bacteria; phylum Chloroflexota; class Anaerolineae; order B4-G1; family DUEL01; genus DUEL01. Next base: position 50,947 of record DUEL01000012.1, on the reverse strand, counting down.
GGCGACCCCCTCGTCCCCCGGCTCGAAGTGGCCCCGGATGTCGAATCGGGCCGTCGTAGTGCCGTGGAGGACGCGATATCCCTGACGGATGCGGGAGTAGAAAACGGGATCGTCCACCGACGCGTTGGTGCGAAAATAGATGCGCAGCCGCATCGGCTCCGCCGTCAGGAAGGAGTTGCGGGGCTTCCCCTCCCCGTCGAGCAGTTCCACCCGCGTGATCTCTATCTCCCGACCGCCGTCCCCCCGCCCCTCCACCTCCCGCCGCAGCGCCTCGCCAGCGAAGCCGGTGTGGTACAGGTCCAGCGCCTTCTGGGTCTCCCCCAGGAACATCACCTTGCCCTTGTAGAGGAACAGGGTCCGATCGCACAACTTCTGGATCATTTCCTTGTTGTGGGAGACCACTACCATCGTCTTGCCGGCATCCCGGAACTCCTGGATCCGCTGGACGCATTTATCGCGGAACATATAGTCGCCCACCGCCAGCACCTCGTCGATAAGGAGCACGTCCGGATCCACGTGGACCGCCACGGCGAAGCCCAGCCGGACGAACATGCCGGAGGAGTACCGCTTGACCGGCATATCGATGAACTCCTCCAGTTCGGAGAAGGCGACGATACTGTCGAACTTCTCGTCGATCTCCCGCCGCTTCAGCCCCAGGATAGCGCCGTTGAGGTAGATGTTCTCCCGCCCGCTCAGGTCGGGATGGAAGCCAGCGCCCAGCTCGATGAGGGCCGATACCCTGCCACGCACCGTGATCCGCCCGCTGGTGGGGCGGGTGACCCGGGAGAGGAGTTTCAGGACGGTTGTCTTCCCCGCCCCGTTGGGGCCGATGATGCCCAGCACCTCCCCCTTCTCGACCTCAAAACTCACCCCGTCCAGCGCCCAGAGCAAGTCCCCTCGGTCCTTCCCATCCCGCCCGACCACCCTGCCCAGCAGGTTCGGCAGCGCGTCCCGCAGGCTCCCCCGTCCGAACCGACGGCGATAGGCCTTCCGCACGTTCTCAAACTCGATCGCGGCCATTCAGCGCCCCTCCTCCCCTATATGACGTCCGCAAAGACCGCCTCCGCCCGCTTGAAGTAGGCGTAGGCCAGCACGAAGACCACAAGGGAGATCGACGCCGCCACCAACAACTGCGTGGGATCCATCCACTCCCTGTAGAGGATCACCCGCCGGTACCCGTCGATGAGCACTGCCATCGGATTGAGCATATAGAGGGCTCGGAACCGCTCCGGGACCATATCCACAGGGTAGATAATGGGGGTCAGGTACATCCACAACTGCACCCCCAGCGGGACGATGAACCGGATGTCCCGATAGAAGACGTTCAGCGCGGAGGCGAAGAGGACCACGCCGCTCGTGAGCAGCACCTGGATCAGAAGCAGCAGGGGGACGAGGGCGAAGGTCGGGCCCAGGGGAAAGCGGTAGAAGAGCATCATCAGGACGAAGACCACGGAGGCGATAGAGAGGTCCACCAGGCCGGCGAGCACCGAGGCCAGGGGGAGAATCTCCCGAGGGAAGTAGATCTTGCTCACCAGATGCATATTGCGCACCAGGCTTTCCGTCCCCAGGGTGATCGAAGTGACGGTGAAGGTCCAGGGCAGGAGGGCGGAGTAGTAGAAGATCGGATAGGGGATCCCGCCGGTCGGAAGACGGACGAAGTAGGAGAAGACCACCGCCATAATGATGGTAGCCGAAAGCGGCTGGAGGATGGCCCAGGCCGCCCCCAGCAACGACTGCTTGTAACGGACCTTTACCTCTCGGCCGACCCAACTCCAGAGAAGTTCTCTGTATGCAACCAACTCGCGAACGTATGCGACCACTCCTACCTCCCATCATAAACCGCCCGGGGAAGACTGGCTTGACATCCGACAAGCACGCGTCATCGTTGCCAACGTCCGCCAAAATCCGGGCGGTTGGTTCTTAACTTAACGGAGCAGGCTCTGTTTGAGGGGCCTTCTCGATCTCTGCGACCTCCGCAGGTGGCATGAGCCGTTCCAGGTCCTCCCGTCGAATGATCCAGCGCCATCGGACACGCTCCGCCTGCAGTCGTCCCGTGCGGCACCAGCGGCGGACCACAGCGGGACGGACCCCCAGGACCTTCGCAGCCTCGCCGACGGACAGCGTCGGCCGCTCAGCGAGCGGGGCTCGTTCGGCCGCCCATTGGGGCGTCGGGTGAAGGCGGAGCTGCCGCCGAGGCACCCGGTTGAACGCCAGCCAGGCCGGGACCCTCGGGGCGTGCTCCTCGAGCGACTTGAGCATCTGCGAGAGGGACGCAGACCGTGTCCGCCGGTGCCCGCAGACCACCAGGACGCCCTCGCACCGACGGGCGAGGAGAAGGACCTCGGGAGATGTAAGACCGGCAGGGGTGTCGATGAGGACGACGTCGGCCCCCTTCTTCAGTTCCTCCAACAGCGCGGCCCACCGGTCGCCGACGAACAGGACCGTCGGATCGGACGCAGGCCGACCCGCAGGCAGCAGGTGAAGGCGGTCCACACCGGTGGGAACCCCCTCAACAAGGTCCCACGCACCGGTCAAATCCCTCTGGCCCTGCAACAGTTCGGTCAGGCCCTCCAGGTTGGGCTGATCAAACCACTCGTGGAGCGCAGGGGAACGGAGGTTCCCATCGACCAAGAGGGTGCGCAATCCCGCCTCTGCCAAAGCCTTCCCCAGACCGGCCGTGATAAAGGTCCTGCCAACCTTGACGTCCGCCCCAGCGACCAACACGACAACCGGCCAACGCTCCCCTAACTCCATCATCAGCGCGGTCCGCAGATGTCGCAGTGCCTCCAGGTCGTCCGGCTGGAGCGGCACGGTGGAGAGCAACCGATCGCGGCCCACCCTGATGCGAGGGATCGCCCCCAGCACCGGTCGATCAAGGAACGTCCCTTCCTCTACTTCTTCCCACCGGACCGAGTCGTCCAGCCGCTCGACGACCAGCACCCCGGTGATCGCCAGCACCAACCCCGCGATCGTCGCTGCGCCGACCGTCATCCCGGTCCGACGGGGTAGAGGGGTTGTCGGCTCCGCGGCGGGCTCAAATATGGAGAGGGCGTTGGGTGCCTCCACCTGAAGCGAGTCGAGCAAGTTGGCATAGGTGGATTGATAGTTAGTTCTGAGCGTCTCCAACTGCTCCAACCGTCGCCGAGCCTCCTCCAACTCCGCCGCCGAGGTCAGTTCCGGCAACGTGTTCTGCAGGTCAGCGATCTCCCCGTTCAGCCGTTCGATCCGCGCCTCCAGGTCGCTCAACTGAGCCTTGATGAACTCCCGCCGCTGATGCTCCTCCTCCTGGGAAACCGGACTCCGCCGGACCAGTTCCTCGGCGATGGCGTTGGCGATCGCCGCCGCCAGTTTGGGATCCTGATCCACCACCTGGATCTCCAACAACTGCGCCTCTGGATAAACCCGGGTCGTGATCTGGGCTGCCAGCTGGCTTGTACTCCGATCGAGGCCCAACTGATCGATGACCGCCTGCGTCACCGGCCCCTCCCGGGCCAGACGTGCGTAAGCGTTGGCCAGATTGTTGGCGATGGTCAACTGCCAGGGATCGGGACTGGGGGTCTGCAGGCTGGTCCCAACCATCAACGTGGCCTTTGCCCGATAGAAGTCCGGCTGACGGGACACGAGGACACCGGCAACCAACGCCGGGATGAGCACGCTGAGCATCAGCAGCCAGCCCCACCGGCGAAGGATCCCCCAATACCACCAGAAACGTTTACTCATCCTGTACACTCCTCAACGACTGCTCCTCCTCCAGAAGATGATTCCCCGCGAAGTAGTAACCGATGCCCCACCGCGTACGGATATACCGGGGAGCCGACGGATCCGCCTCGATCTTCCGTCGCAGATAACGGATATAGACACTCAGGTATCCAACCTCCTCCGCATATTCCGGTCCCCACACGTTGGTAAGCAACTCCCTGTGAGGGACGACCCGCCCCTCCTGCCGGACCAGGTATGTCAGGAGGCGCTGTTCGGTGGGGGTGAGATGAATCGGGGTTCCCTCCCGCTCGATCCTCCCGTTTGCCAGATCGATGTACAGGGTGCCGTCGTCGTACACCTCTTGCCACGTCTCCTTGGTGTCGGTCCGCGCCCGGCGAAGGATGGCCCGGATGCGGAACACCAGCTCCTCCAGACTGCAGGGCTTGCTGAGGTAGTCGTCGGCCCCCAGGGAGAACCCCCTGATGACCGATTCCGTCTCCGTCCGAGCGGAGAGGATCAGGATGGGAACGTCACACACATCCCGGAGCCGCCGGCAGACCGCCCATCCGTCCATCTCCGGCATCATGATGTCGAGGACGATGGCATCGGGGCGCGCTTCATACGCGCGGCGAAGCCCCTCCTCCCCACTTTCGGCGGTGACGACGCGGAATCCCTCTCGCTCCAGGGTCAGCCGCAACAACCCCAACAGTTGCGGGTCGTCGTCGATCACCAACACCGTCTCCCTCATCAGCCTCCTCCCACATCAGGCGTTTCGTAATTCTTAAAATACCAGAACGTCGTATGGGTTAGGTGAAAGAAAGGTCAAAAAACAACAAAAAACCCCCTCCTCTTGGGAGGGGGTTGGAACCTCAGCACATCGGGAGCCTACAGAAGGTCCTCGGCCTCAAAGTAGTAACCGCTGCCGCGGACGGTGCGGATGTAGCGGGGCGACTTGGGATCCGGCTCGATCTTGCGCCGCAACCGATAGATGTATTGCTTCACCAGGTCCGGTTCGCCGATCCGCTCCGGACCCCACACCCGGGTCAGGATGGCATCGGGGCTCAGGACCCGACCGGCGTGCTGGATGAGGAGACGGAGGACTTCGAACTCCTTGGGGGTCAGATACACCGTCCGATGGCCGATCACCAGTTCGTGACGGCCACAATCCAGCATCACCGAGGCGGCCGGGAACAGGACCTCCTGCTGCCGGTCCTCCCGCTCGCTGGCCCGGCGCAGGCAGGCAAAGAGGCGACTGACCAGTTCCGAACGGTCGAACGGCTTGACGACGTAGTCGTCCGCTCCCAGGGAGAACCCACGCACCACGTCCTCGATCGTCCCCCGGGCGGTGACGAAGATGATGGGTACGTCGGTCATCTCCCGCAGCCGCCGGCAGACCTCGAACCCATCCACATCCGGCATCACCACGTCGAGAAGGACCACATCCGGATGCATCTGGTAGGCCATGCGGAGGCCGGAAAGCGCGTCCTGGGCCGTGACGACCTCGAAGCCCTCCGACCCCAGGATCACTTCAAGCATCCTCAATACATCGGGTTGGTCATCGATCGCGAGGACGCGGAACCGCCGACGCACCTCTCCCCCTCTCTACCCCTGTAAGTCCGAACACCCTAGCAGTTGCCCACTCACGTTGTACAAAACAGCCCAGGGCTCCAGAAAACTCGGGGAAGTCGCGGAGAAGCATCAAGTCGGAAACCCTGGCCCCGATGTATCGGTAGTGGAAACAACAGAACTACATTACTCTTATTCTTCTATTAAATTCCGAGTTAAATATTACCACAGCACCGATGTTGTGTCAAATTTTCGCCCACGATGAGGATCAAAGGTCGCTCAAGACATCCAGGATCTGGGCGCGGATCATTCTCCTCTGCTCCAAGGCCTGTTGAAGAGACCGGTGTGCCTCATCCCACGCTGTCGCCAGTTCGACGATCCGGTCGAGGAGCGACTCGACCGGATCGAAGACGGTGGTGAGAAGAGGCTGAACGAGAACGACCCCCAGGCTGGTGTCCGCACGGGAACTGAACCATCCGTCCATTGGCTCCAGGATCCGCTGGTGGAGCCCTTCGACCAGGTCCGGCAACATCGTCACGACCTCGCCGAGCCGCTCCAACCCACCTCGCACCCGATCGGCAGCGGAGCCTGGCAGGTGGTCCAAGATCCAGCGCAGGAAACTCCCCATCGTCTCCGCCAGCGGCCCGGTGATCTCCAGCAGGTCGTTGACGCTGTTCTCCAGCGCCAGCATCCGCTGGGAGAGGCTGGCGAGGGTCTGCTGGAGCCATTGGAAGGCGGACTGGAGGGAGGGGAAGCGGGATTGGAAGTCGAGGAGGGCGGCCCGGCCGGCCTCCAGACCGGAACGGAGGGTCTCCGCGCTCTCCCGCAGCCCACCGACCAGCCCACTCAGCCTCCCCAGGGCCTCTTCCAGCCGCCCGTCCAGTTCGACCCCCTCCATCGCTTCGTACAGGGCGATGATCTCACGCAGCCGGTTCGCCTCCGCCGACAGGCGGCCGTAGCCCATCTGCCAGACCGCCAACCCACCCGTCACAGCCATGATGGCCCCTCCGGCTACCGCCGCTTTGAGGAACCGTCGCCGGGAGGCCTCTCCGGGCATCATCACCGATCCCGACACCGCCTGCCGGGTCAACCGATCCAGTTCCTCCAGCGTCCCGTCGTCCAACCGCTCCAGCCGGTCGATGATCCGGGCCATCCGCGCAGCGCGGCGGATCCTGGTCGTCCGCACATCCCCCGTCGAGGTCATCGACTCTTTCCTCCGTCCGTGATAGAAAACCACAGAGGCACAGAGGGCACAGAGACCCCTCTATCTCGTGCCCCCTGTGTCTTTACGGTGTGAACCTCTCAATCCGGCCTGTAGCCCATCCAACGAACCCGTGCCAGGTCCTTCCGCCAGTTCTTGCTCACCTTCACCCATAGGTCCAGATAGACCCGCCCGCCGACCATCCGTTCGATCTCCTGGCGGGCGGCGGTGCCGATCCGTCGGAGCATCCGTCCCCCCTTGCCGATCAGGATCCCCTTTTGGGACTCCCGCTCCACGTAGATGTTGGCGGCGATGTAGACCACCCCGTTTTCCCGCTCCTGAAACTCTTCCACCAGCACGGCGACGGAGTGGGGCACCTCGTCCCGGGTGAGGCGAAGGATCTGCTCGCGGATCAACTCGGCGGCGATCTCCCGCTCCGTCTGGTCGGTGATCTGATCGCTTGGGTAGTAGCGCGGCCCCTCCGGCAGGTGCTCAACGATCATCTCCAGCAGTTTGTCCAGGTTCACCGCCTCGGTGGCGATGGTCATCATCCACCCGGCGTGATCGGGGACCAACTCCCAGTACGCCTCGGTGTGGGATTTCACCCGATCCGGCGGCAGGAGGTCCATCTTGTTGAGCACCAAAATGACCGGGTTCTGGGTCCGCTCCCGGATCATCTGCGCGATCATCCGGTCCTCCTCCCAGGGCAGCACCGAAACGTCGACCACGAAGAGGATCACGTCCGACCCGGGGATGGCGCGGGCCGCGGTGGCGACCATCACCTCGCCCAACTTGTGGAAGGGCTTGTGCAGCCCCGGCGTGTCGATGAAGATGATCTGGTAGTCCTCCCGCGTCAGGATCCCCCGGATGCGGGTGCGGGTCGTCTGGGGCTTGGGGGAGACGATGGCCACCTTGTGCCCCAGGAACTGGTTCATCAGGGTGGACTTCCCCACGTTGGGCCGGCCGATGACGGCGACAAAGCCGGATTTGTGGCCAGGGGGGACAGCCTCTAGGTCGTAAAAGTCGTTTTCGGTTGTCATAGCACTCGGTTACTTGTGGGTAATTGGGTCAAGCGTCAAGCGTCAAGCGTCATACGTCAGGCGTCAGGCGTCAAAGCGAGACGGGTGACGAGCGGCAGGTACAGCGCAGCACCTCCGGCGAGGGGGATCCGCTCCACAAGGGTGTACGGCCCACCCGCCATGTCGTCTCGATACGTCTCCAGCACGACCAAGTCGTTCTCAACCCGGATAACGAGGAAGGTGCTGGGGGCCCCTCGATCCCCCTTCCCACGGGCGTGCCCGGCGTCCAGTTGCCAGACCCCGTCGATGCGCACCGCGCTGTAGTTGTGGGTGTGGCCGCAGATGTAAGCCACCACGCCGTGGCTCGCCAGGAGGTCCCAAAACCGATCCCTGTTCGCTGGATAGGCATCGAGGCTGTCGCCGACGTGCCGCTCTCGACCCGTCTCCGCGTCCGGCTGCGGGAAGGCCGGTTCGTGGCCGAAGACGAAGATGTAGGGCCGGTCGGTCGCCTGCAGGTCCGCCGCCAGCCACTCATAGAGATGGTCGGGGATCTTCCCGTCGGTGATCGTCGGCCCGCCAGCATTGCAGTACACGTTGAGCATCACCAGATGGGCTACACCGTAGTCGAACGAATAGGTCGTCGTCGGGCAGCCGGATGGACCCGGGTTCACCGGGCCGTAGTCGTAGGCCTGGAGCCAGGCCACATCGTCGGGGGTCTCCGCCTCGTGGTTGCCGACGCCGGGGTACCACGGGAAGTCAGCCCCAAGGGTCTGGGAGATGGTCCACTGCACCCCCAGCGGCGGATCGATGTCGCCGGGGCTCACCATAAAAGCCACGTCGCCGAGGGCGGCGATGGCCTCGCACGCCCCGCGGAAGTAGTGGGACGAGTCGTAGAGCCCCGGTCCCGCGTACTGCCGCATATCGGCGGTCACGGCGAAAGCGAAAGCGGAAGGCGGTGTGGGGGAAGGGGCCAGAGAGGGGATGGGACTCGGCGACGGAGGGGCGGTGGTGGGGGAGGGCAGAACCTCCTGCGGCGTGGGAGAAGCGACGGGGGAAGGGGACGGTTCCGGAGTCGGATGAGGCGTGGAGATCCGGCTGGCACACCCTACTCCAAGCACGAAGAGCGCCAGCAGGACGGGAATCGCTGCCGATCGGCAAAAGGTCCTCCAAACACGTCTCACCGCTTCTCCCCTCAACGACTCGTAAAGTCCCCTCTATATCTATTCACCAGTGGCTGGGGACGGCTCCTTTACCACATAGATCCCGGGCAGGCTCACCAGGGTCACCGCTCCTTTCAGTAGGACGTTAGCCCAGAAGATGGACCAGACGGTGGTGGCGGGAAGGACGCCCCCGAAGGCCCCCCAGGAGAAGATGAGGCTGTCCAGCGGGACGCTGACGGCGTTGCTGGTGAGGACCCGCGCCCACTGGAACCGGCGGGTGACACGGGTCACCCACAGGTGGTAGATCTCGGTGTCGGTGAACTCGGCGACCACCTCGGCGACGATGGAGGCGATGACGATTCGCCAGACCGGGGTGAGGACGGCGGCGAACTCCCGCTGGAGCGGCCAGGTGGGGTCGGGTGGAAGCCAGGCGGCGAAGGCGAACAGTCCGGCCATCACCAAGTTGATCACCCCGGCCGCGACGATCACCACCCGCGCTGCCTGCCGCCCCAGCGTCTTGTGCACCAGGTCGCGGAGGGTGAAGGTGAACGGGTAGGTGAAGGTCCCCACGTCGATGCTGAACCCGCCGACCCGAGCGATCTTCAGGCTCAGGACGTCGGAGAGCATCTGGGTGGCGATGTAGGCGGAAACGACAAGGACGCCGGCAATGCTCATTGCTGCCTCCGGTCGGTAGTTACCGATTGCTGGTCGCTGGCTGGTGGTTCCACAGGCGGCAGAAAGCACAGGGGCCGGGGACGCTGGTCGGCTGGCTGCAGACGGGGCAGGGGTGGAGCTCGACCTGCTCCGCCTGCTCTTTGAACAGTCCATCCTTCCGGGCGCGGAGGAAGCTGAGGTAAAACTGCAACTTGCTACCCGGCGACTGGGCCTCCAGCCGACTGAGCAGGTCCTTGTAGAAGATGGTGGTGCTTCCTTCCGCGTAGGGGCACTCTTCGTAGATGTAATCGATCCCACGGAGGAGGGCGTAGGCAGCCACCTCCCGCTCGTAGAACCGACAGAAGGGCTTGACCTTGCGGGCCAACCCCTCCCGTTCCTCCAACACGGGAGCCTGCCGGGCCAGGTAGCCCACCTGCCAGTGGAGGACGTTGCTCAGAAGGACGGCCACCTCGTCGTCCAGATTATGGCCGGTGGCGAGTACGTTGTAGCCGTGCTCCCAGGCGATCCGGTTCATCTCGTGCCGCTTGATCAGGCCGCAGACGGAACAGGGCTTGCCCCGCCCCCGCAGTTTGCGGCGCGCCACCTGGGGGATCGTCTCTCCGTACAGGGTCGGGACGTCCACCACGTGCAACTTCGCCTCCGGGCGGTCGGCGAGGAAGGCCTCGATCTTTTCGAGGGAGAGACGGGAGTAACCGAACCCCCCATCGATCCCCAGGTTGATATACAGGCCGTCCGCCTGGTAGCCCAGACGCAGGAGCACATCCCAGAGGCTCAGGCTGTCCTTCCCGCCGGAGACGGCGACCAGCACCCGGTCGTCGCGGCGGAACATCCGGTACTTACGGATCGTCCGCTCCGTCTGCGCGACGAACCACTCCAGGTAGTGGTCCTCGCAGAGGGCCAGTTTATGATGCCGCATATTGAATGCGGCCCGTTTTCCGCACTTTCGACAGCGCACCGATCGACCTCAAGCCCCCCTATCCGCCGGAGACCACCGAGATCAACTTTACCTCGTCGTCCGGCTCCAGCACCGTATCCTCGGTCAACAATTTGCCGTCCCGCACAGCCAACACAGTCTCCGGGATCAGCCCTACCTTCTCTATCGCCTGGCGGACGGTCATCCGCCCCTCCAGCTCCCACTCCTTGTCCCGATGAATGATCCGCATCCCAACCTCCGCTGTGGACGGCTCGCTCACGGCTCGCGGAAGCGCGCCTCCAGTTGCTCCAACAGTTCCGCCGCCTCCACCAGTTTGTCCAACGGGTTCTGCTCACCCACGAAATACCGATAGTCGCAGGGCATCACATCCAGCGTCGCCACCAACTCGTTGAACCGCTCCCGCAACGTCCGCTCGCTCACGCCGTAGGTCCGGGCGACCTCCCGCTGCGTGACCGGGCGCAGGTTGACCTTCCGCACGGTGTAATCCAGCGCGGCGGCCCAGGCCTCCGGTTTGCGCATCGGCAGGGGCTTCCTGCCGACGGCGATCCGGTACTCCAACCACATCTGGAGTGCCGCCCCGATCTCCTCAATGGGGATGCGAGCCTCGGTCATCTTCTCCGTGAGGATCGTCTCCACCGGATCCAACCCGCTGGCGAAGAGCCGCTCGAACCGCTCGGCGACTTTGGAATCCGGCTCCAGGCGGAGGAACTCGGCCAGCGCGCGCAACGCCTGATCGAAATCGCCGCTGCGGGAAAGGGCCCGCGCCAGATTCAGATGATAGTCCGGCACGTCCGGCGCGACCCGGATCGCGGCACGGAACCTCTTCACCGCCGCCTCGATATCCCATTCCTCATAGGCCTTCAACCCCTCCCGGTTCAGCGCCTCCGCCTTGGCCCGGCGGGCCTTCGCCGATTCTTTCGCCGCCATGATCCTCTCCTAAAAGACAATGGATCCAGATGACTGCTCGCTGAAAGGTTCCTACATTATAGCACGGCTGCCAAAGTTTTCAACGAGCCGAAATCAAACTTGACGAAACCCCGCCCCTGCTTTATAATCGATTCACCAAATGGGACCTGATTCCGGCAGGGGCCGATGTTCGAGAACCTGACCAACCGCCTGCAGGACGTGTTCCGTCGGCTGCGCAAGCGGGGTGTCCTCCGCGAGGCAGACGTGGACGAGGTCCTGCGGGAGATCCGACTGGCCCTGCTGGAAGCAGACGTACATTACAAAGTCGTCAAAGACTTCATCGCCCGCGTCCGCGAGAGGGCGGTCGGAGCGGAGGTCAGCCGAGCCCTCAGCCCCGCCCAGCAGGTGATCAAGATCGTCTACGAGGAACTGGTCACCACGCTGGGGGAGCCGGGTCGGCTGGAACTGAAGGGGCCGCCCCCCTACGTCCTGATGGTCGTCGGCCTGCAGGGCTCGGGGAAGACGACCACGGTCGCCAAACTGGCGCGGCACCTCAAAGAGAACGGGCGCCTTCCCCTGATGGTCGCTGCAGACACCTACCGGCCGGCGGCGGTGACCCAGCTGGAGGTATTGGGGCGGCAGTTGGAACTCCCCGTCTACAGCGAGGGGGTCGAAGCCCCGCCGCCGGAGATCTGCGAGCGGGGGGTGCAGGAGGCTCGCCGCCGCGGCTACGACGTGGTGGTGCTGGACACCGCCGGTCGGCTCCAGGTGGACGAGGAGATGATGGCCGAACTGGAGGCCATCGCCCGGCGGGTCCGCCCCGTGGAGACCCTCCTCGTCGCCGACGCGATGACCGGGCAGGAGGCGGTCCACGTCGCCGAGGGGTTCCACCAACGGTTGGGCCTCACCGGCCTGATCCTGACCAAGGTCGACGGGGACGCCCGCGGCGGAGCCGCCATCAGCATGCGGGCGGTGACCGGCGTGCCCATCAAGTTCCTGGGCACCGGCGAGAAGGCGGACGCGCTGGAGGTCTTCCATCCCGACCGGATGGCCTCCCGTATCCTGGGGATGGGGGATGTGCTCTCCCTCATCGAGCGGGCGGAGGCCGTCTTCGACGAGGAACAGGCCCGTCGGATGGAGGAGAAGCTCCGGCGGGCGGAGTTCGATCTGGAGGACTTCCTGGAACAGTTGCGGCAGGTCCGCCGGATGGGCTCCCTGGGGGAGGTCCTGGAGATGATGCCGGGGATGGGGCGAGCGATCGCTGCAGCCTCGCCAGAGGAACTGGAGCGACGGTTGCGGCGGACAGAGGCGATCATCCTGTCGATGACCCCGGAGGAGCGGCGAAATCCCCGCATCCTGAACGCCAGCCGGAAGCGGCGGATCGCCCGGGGCAGCGGGACGACGGTCCAGGAGGTCAACGCGTTGCTGCGGGACTTCCACCAGGTGCAGCGGATGATGAAGCGGCTGAGCCGTCAGATGGGCCGGGGGCGTGGGCTCCTGAGCCTGTTGGGATAATCCAAACTTCAACGACGTCAGGAGGCATATGGTCAAGATCAGGCTGCGTCGAGTCGGGAAGAAGAAGCAACCCAGTTATCGAATCGTGGTCGCCGATTCCCGCGCGCCGCGGGATGGGCGCTTCATCGAGATCATCGGTTTCTATAATCCGCGTACCGAGCCGGAGACGGTTCAGATCAAGGAAGACCGGGCCCTCTACTGGCTGAGCGTGGGGGCCCAGCCAACAGAGGCGGTCGAACGGTTGTTGAGAAAACTGGGGACGCTGGATCGTTTCGCGCGGCTGAAGGCTGGGGAACCGCTGGAGGCGCTGCTGGCGGAGGCGGAGGCGGCCGCTTCGGCCCAGCCCTCCGAGCAACCCGCGCGGGCGCAAGAAGAGGCGGAGGCGCCAAGAGAAGAAGCGTCGGCCGAGGAGGTGGTGTCGGCTGACGCCTCGGACCAGGGGGAGGAGGAGGCTGAGGTGTAGTCCCGCCTTTCCCGGCGGCAGGACCCCGCTCCCACACCACCGACCCCGTCCGAAACCGGTTCACCTACCACAAGTTAGGGAGGAGCGAACGATGTCTGCAATGAAAGACCTGGTCGAATACATCGCCAAAGCGCTTGCGGATGATCCATCGCAGGTGCACGTCTCCGAGATCGAGGGGGAGACTTCACTGATCCTCGAACTGCGGGTCGGCCCGGAGGATATGGGGCGCATCATCGGTAAGGGCGGACGGACCGCCAACGCGATGCGCACCTTGGTCCGGGTGCTGGCCGCCAAGCAGGGAAAGCGGGTTACCCTCGAGATCGTCTAGCATTGGATGGGGGGTACCCGCCGGCCTGGCAAACCGCATACGAAAAGGGGCTCAGCGCCACCGCCTTGGTCGTCTGAGCCTCGTTTTGTAGTCGTCGGCCGTGTGCTCCGTCCCCACGGCGTGCGGGGGGAACTGCGCGTCGAGATCCTGACCGATTACCCTGAGCGACTGCCCTCCCATCGCACCCTCTACATCGGCCCCGAACCCACCCCGTACCAGGTGGAAGGGATCCGCTTCCATCGAGGGGCGGCGCTGATCAAGCTGGTCGGCTGCGACGACCGGAACGCCGCCGAGGAACTGCGCGGCCAGTGGGTCCAGATCCCCATCGAGGCCGCAGTCCCTCTCGAGGAAGGGGAATACTACCACTTCCAGGTCGTCGGCGTGGAGGTGGTCACCACCGAAGGTGAATCCCTGGGCAGGGTGGCGGATGTCATCGAGACTGGCGCCAACGACGTCTACGTGGTCCACGGCCCCCGGGGCGAGGTGCTCATCCCCGCCATCGAGGAGGTGGTGCGAGAACTGGACCTCGAGGCCCGGCGGATGGTCGTTGAGATCCTGCCGGGGCTCCTAGAAGAGTGATCTCCTCTATGTCGGTGCAGGCCTCACACGCACTGCGCTACTACATCGGCTTCAACCGGGTCCAGGGGATCGGGCCAGCCCGGTTGCGGATGCTGCTGGACGCCTTCGGCGACGTCGAGGCGGCCTGGCACGCCCCCGCCGACGCGCTCCGCCGGGCAGGGCTGGACCGCCGATCGCTGCACAACCTGCTGGAGGCACGGGCGCGGCTGGACCTCGACCGGGAGGTGAAACGGGTAATCCAGGCGGACGTTCGGGCCATCACCTGGGAGGACCCCGATTACCCCGTCCTCCTGCGGGAGATCCCCGACCCACCGCCGCTCCTCTACGTCCGCGGCACGCTGGAGCCGGAGGACTCCTGGGCGGTGGCGGTGGTCGGCACGCGCCGGGCCAGCGTCTACGGGAAAGAGGTCACCCGCCGGTTGGTGACCGACCTGGCCCGCAGCGGCATCACCATCGTCAGCGGCCTGGCGCGGGGGATCGACGGCGTCGCCCACCAGGCAGCATTGGAGGCCGGAGGGCGCACCATCGCCGTCCTCGGCTGCGGGGTGGACCGGGTCTATCCGCCGGAGCACCGACCGCTGGCCCGCCGGATCGTCGAGCGGGGTGCACTGGTCAGCGAGTATCCCCTGGGTACACCGCCGGAGGCCCGGAACTTCCCCCCGCGCAACCGGATCATCAGCGGCCTGAGCCTGGGCGTGCTGATCACCGAGGCCGGGCGGGGGAGCGGAGCGCTGATCACCGCCGACTATGCCGCCGAGCAGGGGCGGGACGTCTTCGCCGTGCCCGGCTCCATCCTGGCCGCCGGGTCCGGCGGGACCAACCGGCTCATCCAGGAGGGGGCCAAGTTGGTGATGGAGACGGCGGACATTCTGCGCGAGTTGAACCTGACGATGGCCGCCGAGCAGGCCCAGGCGCGGGAGGTGTTGCCCGAGACGGAGACGGAGGCCGCCATCCTGGCCCACCTGGGCGCGGAGCCGGTCCACGTGGACGACCTGGGCCGGATGGTCGGCCTGCCCATCGCCGAGGTCACCAGCGCCCTGACCCTGATGGAACTCAAGGGGCTGGTCCGACAGGTGGGTGGGATGAAGTACGTCGCTGCACGAGAGTCCCCGGCGGAATACCGGCTGGAGTGACCGCCTGTGGGGAGGAGCCTCCCGCCGGTTCCCGTAACCGGCGGGAGCCTGGCAGGTTGTCGGGTAGCCCGGAGCGAGACATGGAGATCGAGACCGAAGTGGTGAGGGGACGGCCGATTCGGGCGGAGGGGCGGCGGTTGGTGCCGGTCGTCCGGCGGACGGTCGGTGTGTGGCGGCGGGCCACCATCGGTCGGGGGGTCAGCGCGTGGGGTGGCGGGTTCGTCCGACTCCACCCCATCGGCATCGTGGTCGAAGCGGGCGAGGAGGAACAGTTCACTCCCATCCCCGACGAGACCCGCCGGATCCTGCGCCGATACCTAGCGGCGGGAGCCCTGGTGATGTTCCTCTCACTGCTGGTCGGGTGGATGGCAGGCAGGGCATCCAAGGAGGGTTGAGATGGAGAGCGACCTGCAACGGCTGTTCGATTCGGTGGAGACGCTGGGCCGGAAGGCGAACGTCAACGTGGCCTTCGGCAGGCCGGTCGCTACCGAAGGCCGGACCGTGATCCCGGTAGCGGAGGTGTCCTACGGGTTCGGTCTGGGTTTCGGCTCAGCGGGTGAAGAGGAGACCGCGGAGGCTGCGGGAGGCGTCGGGGGAGGCGGAGGCGGAGGCGTGCGCACACGCCCCATAGCGATGGTCGAGGTCGCGCCGGAGGGCATACGTGTCGAGCCGCTGGTGGACGAGGGGAAGATCACCCTGGCGGGCATCCTCTTAGTCGGTTGGTCGGTCTTCTGGATCGCCCGGGCGCTGATGCGGATCTTCGGTAAACGGTGACCCCGCTGGCCTCCCAACCGCGACGTGGTATAATCGGGATGAAGGTTGTTCTCACCACAGAGACACAGAGGTCACAGAGTTTTCTCTAAACCCTTTACCTCCGTGCCTCTGTGGTATTTCAGACAGAGGGAGACATATGACTCCACCCGTCGATCCCACACTCGTACAGATCGGCCCCATCGCCGTCCACTGGTACGGCATCCTCATCCTTACCGGCGTGCTGCTGGGGGCGGTTTACGCCTCCCGACAGGCCCCTCGCTACGGAATCGCGTCCGACCACATCTGGAACGGGCTGACCGTGGCGGTCCTTCTGGGCATCATCGGCGCCCGCCTCTACCACGTCTTCTCCACCCCAGCCGGATGCACCCCCGATACGGGCTACGCCTGCGGCTGGCCGTGGTACCGGGAGCACCCTGAGGACATCCCGAAGATCTGGCTCGGAGGGCTGGGGATCTACGGGGCCATCATCGGGGGCGTCCTCGGCGTCGTCATCTACGCTCGCGTCTACAAGCTCCCGATCCCGAGGCTGCTCGACCTGGGCGCGCCGGGGCTGGCGCTGGGGCAGGCCATCGGCCGGTGGGGCAACTTCATCAACCAGGAACTATACGGGCCGCCCACAGGCTCCTCCTGGTTCGGCCTGCGGATCGACGCCGAGCACCGGCTGCCCATCTACAAAGACCTCCCGCCGGACACCCTCTTCCACCCCACGTTCCTCTACGAGTCGTTGTGGTGCCTCGCGCTGTTCATCACTCTGGTGGTGTTGGCGCGAAAATTGGAGCGCCGACTGCGCCCGGGGGACATCTTCGCCGGTTACCTCATCGGCTACCCCCTGGGCCGCTTCTGGATCGAGTTCTTCCGCCCCGACGCCTGGAAGATCGGCCCGCTGGCCACAGCCCAATGGGTAGCGCTCCTCCTGATCGCCCTCAGCGGAACCTACCTGGTGGTCCGCCACCGATGGGCCAGGGGGAAGACAGAGGAAACAGCCCGGCCGGAGGAGGCGGCGGAAGAGGGCGCGGAGGAGTAGGCAGGGGGGAGCGTGAGGATGCGCGAGGACGGTGCATCGACGGGGAAGACCGTCGCGCGACCTGCCGGAGTTGGCGGGCCCAATGCCTGTGGCATTGGGCCCTTTTCGTTGTGAGGTGGGGAAGAGATGGAACGGGCCAAGCGACTGTACCGACTTCAGGAACTGGACCAGGACGAGGAGAAGACGCGCCGTCGGCTGGCCGAGGTGGAGGGAGCGCTGGGGGAGAGCGCACGCCTCCGATCGGCCCGGGAAGCCGCGCAACAGGCGGTTGAAGCGGTTAGACGATGGACCGTTCGACAGCAGGATCTGGAACTCCAGGTCGGAGCCCTCAAGAAGAAGATCGCCGACTCCGAGCGGCGGCTGTACAGCGGCAACGTCCGCAACCCGAAGGAGCTGAGCGACCTCCAGGCGGAGGTCGGCTCGCTGAAGCGGCGGCTGGAGCGGCGGGAGGAGGAACTGCTGGAAGCGATGATCGGCCTGGAGGAGGCGGAGGAGGCAGCGCGACGGGCCCAGGAGCACCTGGAAGCGGTGGAGCGGGAGTGGTCGGCTGAGCAGGCAGCGCTGCGAGAGGAGAAAGAACGCCTAGAGAGCCATCTGCAGGAGATCGCCGAGGTGCGGAACGCGCTGCTCCCCTCTATCCCGCCCGGGGACCTAGAGGCCTACCGATCGCTGCGCCAGACCAAGGGAGGGCTGGCGGTGGCCCAGGTGATCAACGGGGCCTGCGTGGGCTGTGGGATGGAGGTCCCTTCCGCCCGGCTTCAAGCCGCTCGGGGCACCGATCTGGTCTTCTGCGGAAACTGCGAACGTATCCTGCTGGTCGTCGAGTAATTACCGCTGCGCGAGGGCATAAACAGACCACGGCCCCCTTTGGGCGAGGGGGCCGTGGTCTGCGAAAGGAGGGTTACCACAAACGGCCTCTGATGCGGAACAGGGGGCGGGGGACCTGTCCAGCATCGCTTTCAACTATACTGAAGATAAGGCACAACGTCAATAGGAAATCGGTACTATGTGTCTGTAACAGTTTGGTAGGAGAGATAGGCCAGCGAGTCCTGAACGAATCGGAGGCTCATCTCCGACTTGTTACAGACACTCGGCACTGTCCGACTTATGCCACCGGTCCGCCCATCCTTCGCCCCACGGACTTTTTATGCTACAATTATGCTACAATAAATGTGACAACGCCGATCAAAGAGGCCAACGCACGCCGGGAGACCGATGTCTGCCGAGGAGATCGAACAACTTCGCACCGCGATCGCTGCCCTGGAGGCCCAACGGGCCACCCTGGGGGACGCCGTCGTCGAGGCGGCCCTCGCCCCGCTGCGCGAACGGCTCCTCGCCCTGACCCGCGCCGCCCCTCCCTCCGAGGAACGGAAACGCGTCACCGTCCTCTTCTCCGACCTCGCTGGCTTCACCGCGATGTCGGAGAAGATGGACCCCGAGGACGTCACCGCCGTGATGGACGCCTACTTCCAGCGGATGAACCCGGCCATCCTCCGGTACGGCGGGACCATTGAGAAGTACATCGGCGACGCTATCCTCGCCATCTTCGGCGCGCCCAAAGCGCTGGAGAACCACGAGGAGATGGCCGTGCGGGCCGCGCTGGCGATGCAGGAGGCCCTCGAATCGTTCAACGAGGAGTTGGAGCGGGAGCGGGGCTTCCGCCTGACGATGCGCATCGGGGTCAACACGGGGTTGGTGATGTACGGGGCCCTGGAGGGCCGGGCTGATCGGGACTTCGCTATCGTGGGCGACACGGTCAACCTGGCCTCACGGCTGGAGTCGGCATGCCCGCCGGGCCGCGTGATGATCAGCGCGGAGACGGCCCGCCCCCTCCACGCCCTGTTCGACTTTGAGCCGCCCCGACAGATCCGCGTGAAGGGCAAGGCGGAACCGATCACCGTCTACGTGGTCGTCGGTGAGAAGGCGCGGCGCGGCCCCACCCGCGGGGTTCCCGGCCTCCAGGCACCGATGGTGGGCCGGGAGGAGGAACTGAGGACCCTCCAGACGGCTTTCCATCAACTGCTCACCGGAGAGCGCTGGCAGACGGTGACGGTGGTGGGCGAGGCGGGGGTTGGCAAGACGCGGCTGCGGCGGGAGTTCATCGCCTGGGTGGCGCGGACCTATCCGATGGCGAGGACGCTCCTCGGTCGCTGCTTCGCCCACACCCAGAACACCCCCTACGCGCTCCTTGCCGACCTCCTCGGCGGCCTCTTCGACCTGGGGGCCGACCGGGAGGGGCAGACGGAGCGGCTGGCGGCGGAACTGCAGAGGCTGGCACCGGACGTCGAGGGGGAGGAACTCCGCTACTGGCTCGGCTCGGTCTCCGGCGTGCTGGGGATCCCGTTGGACCCGGACCCGATGGCCGGCCTCGACCCCGAACAGCGACGCGATCGGACGTTCCTCTCGCTCGAGCGGATCCTTCACGCCGCGGCGAGGGAGAACCCTCTGCTGCTGGTGGTGGAGGACCTCCACTGGGCCGATGCCCTTTCCCTCTCCTTCCTAGAGTGGCTGGTCAACCGGGCGGGGCGAATCTGGCCCACCGGTGGCGGCTGCTTCCTGCTCGCCCTCAGCCGACCGGAGGAAGAGGATTCGGCCTACGGGAGGCTCCTTACCTGCCTGTCCCAACCTCCGGGCCAACGGCTCCTACTCCGTCCCCTCGACGCTGAGGCCTCGGGCACCCTGGTCGCCCGGCTGCTCGACGAATCCGACCTCCCCGAGGACCTGCTGGACCTGCTGCTGGACCGCGCTCAGGGTAACCCATTCTTTCTGGAAGAGATCCTCCGTTCGCTGATCGAGGAGGGGGTACTGAACCGCGATCCGGCGACCGGCCGGTGGCAGGTCACCCGCGCCGTGACCCAGATCCAGGTGCCGGGCACGGTCCAGGGCGTCATCGCCGCCCGCCTCGACCGGCTGCCCTCCCTCGACAAGTACGTCCTGCAACGGGCGGCCATCGTCGGCCGGACCTTCTGGCGCGGCGTCCTGAGCAAGATCGAAGAGGGCACAGAAACGTCAGCGGTCGTGGAGGCTCTCGGCCGGCTTGAAAGCGGCGGATGGGTATACCGGCCGGGAGAATCCACCATCGCCGATGAGGAGGAGTGGCACTTCCACCACAGCCTGGCCCGGGACGTGGCCTACGAAAGCCTGCCCAGACGGGTCCGTCGGCCCGTCCACGCCCGGGTGGCCGAGTGGCTGGAACAGCGTGCGGGCAGCATCCCTTCCTTCTTCTCCCTCATCGCCCACCACTACGAGCAGGGGAACGTCCTGAAGAAGGCCGTCATCTACCTTCGAAAAGCGGGAGAGCAGGCTGCAGGCCAGTTCGCCAACGCCGACGCCATCGCCTACTTCAGCCACGCGCTGGACCTGCTGCCCCGGGTGGAGGCGGACCCGACGTGGCTACAGGAGCAGCGGTATCACCTCCTGCTGGGCCGGGAGGGGGTGTACCGGCTGACCGGACAGCGCGAAGCCCAGGCCGCCGACCTGGAGGCGCTGACCTCGCTGGCCCGAGAGATGGGCGATCTGGATCGACAGGCAGAGGTCGCGCTGCGCTGGGCAGCCTACTACGAGGCGATCAGCGAGTTCCCCGCCGCCGTCTCCGCGGCTCAGGAAACGGTCGGTCTGGCGGAGCAGGCGGGGGACGTTCGCCGCAAGACCGAGGGGCTGATCGCGTGGGGCCGGGCGCTCTGGCGGCAGGGGGCCTTCGAAGAGGCGCGCGAGCGACTGGAGGCAGCGCTGGCGCTGGCCCGGGAGCACGGGGACCGGGCGGGCGAGGCGACCTGTCTCCACAACATCGGGACCATCCTCTACTTCTTGAGCGATTTCGACGGGGCCCGCGAGCAGTTGGAGGCGGCGCTGACGATCCGCCGGGAGTTGGGCGACCGGCGCGGGGAGGCGATCACCCTTGGGAATCTCGCGGGCGTCTATCACGCCCTAGGGGACTTCTCCCGCTGCAAAGCTCTGGGTGAGCAGGTGCTCTCCGTCTATCGGACCCTCGGCGATCGGCGGAACGAGGTCCAGGCGCTGAGTAACCTGGGCAGCGTCCACCACTCCCTGGGCCACCTCGAGACGGCCCGCGACCTCTACCAGCAGGCGATGGACCTGTTCCGGGAGATCGACGACCGGCGAGGGATCGCGCTGACGGCGGAGAACCTCGGCCTGGTGCTGCACGACCTGGGCGACGACGCCGCGGCCCGCCGCTACTGTGAACAGGCCCTCGCCCTCGAGCGGGAGATCGGCGACCGGCAGGGGGAAGCCTACGCGCTGACCTACCTGGGGTTGGCGCTGGAGGGCCTAGAGGAATGGGGGGGTGCCGCCGAGGCCCACAGAGAGGCCGCGCGCATCCGCGCTGAGATCGGCCAGGAAGGACCCGCGATGTACAACCGGGTCGGGCTGGCCCGGGTGGAGGCGAAGCAAGGACGGATCGAGGAGGCCGTGTCCCTCGCCGAAGAGGCCCTGGCCTGGATGGAGGAGCACGGCCCAGCCTCCATCGAGTATCCCCTCCACGTCTATCTCTCCGCCGCGGAGATCTTCACCGCTGCCGGCCGGCAGGGGAAGGCCCGGGAGGTCGTCTCCGCCGCCCACGCCCTGCTGATGGAGCAGGCAGGCCGCATCAGCGACGAGGACGCCCGGCGCACCTTCCTGGAGGACGTGCCGGTGCACCGGGCGATCCGCGAATGGGCAGCCCGCCCGTAGGGGCGGACGGCCGTAGGGCGGATGGTTGCCTGCCCCTACGGATAGTTCCGCAGAACGATGGGGAGATAGAGATACACCTTCTTCTCCCCCGCATCTCCGGCGCGGAACCCCATCATCCCCCACCGGCTCAGGTGGCAGATGGCGAGTTCAAGCCGGTTCTCCTGCGTGTAAAGGTGGTAGGTGGAAGTGGGAACACAGGTGGTCGCTCCGTCCACCCACTGGCTGCCGTCCCAGAAATAGAGCCGGAGGGTGTTCTCGTCCAGCCCCGCGACGTCGCTATCGGTGTAGTTGACCGTGATGGTCAGCGGCTGGCTGAACACAAAGCCCTGGAGGGGAAGTTCGTTCGAAAGGACCTCCAGGTCGAAGGCGTGGTCGGCGAAACCCCAGTCGGGAGAAAGGTTGTAGGTGTACGTGGGTTGCGGCACATATCGCAGGACCAGCGACTGGGTCACCGCACCAGCCGGGGCGTAGACGGTGGTCGTCAACCCCCAGGGGTCAGTATAGATCAGGGTGATGTCCGCCGTGGGGTAGAGGGTCGTTGTGAGGTCGGTGCGGATGGTGATGGTCGTCGTGGTAATCGCGCTGCCGCTGACGTTCTGGGCGGTGAGGGTGATCACGTAGGTGCCGGTGGTCGACCAGGTGTAGGTGACCCAGGCCGTTCCCTGCCCGCCGTCCGGCACTGGCGACCAGGTGTAGGTGATGGGCAGGGCGGCGTCCCACGGCAGGGCCAGGGCGTTAAAGAAGTTCGGGAAGTCGACGAAGCCGATGTCCGATCCTAGAATCAGCACGCCGGTGATCGGCGTTGGCCACCACTCGTCCGCCCCCAGATCGGGGGCAGCGCCGTAGGGCCGGTCCTGACCGTCGATGTCGCCGCTCACCCCCGCGTTCACCCCTGCGTTCAACGCAGCCGAGGAGGATAGGATATGGTAGCCATCGATGTCGAAGTCGGGGGTGCCAGTGACCTCGTTCTGAACGGTGACTATCCCTCCCCCCCCTGTGTTCCGCTCGTTGCCGTACCAGAGAACGCCGTTGAGGGTGACGTTCGTGTTGATCTCGGTGGTGACGCCCACCATCTGGCTGACGATGATGGAGTTGGTGAGAACCACCGTGCTTCCAGCAGCGTAAATGCCACTCCCGTCGCCGCCGGTGTTGCTGACGATGGTGGTGTGGAGCAAGTGAGGGGAGGCGCTGCCGATGTAGATGGCGGACCCCTGGGAAGGGGCGGAGTTATCGATGAGGACATTGTTGATCAGGATGGGACTCCCGCTATCGATGTAGATTCCACCACCACTGCCTGAACTGTTGTACAGGTTGGCACTGTTGGAGTGGATATAGTTCCTCTCCAGGGTCACGCTCCCGCCCGATATAGCGATCCCCCCACCATAGCCAGCGTAGAGAATGTTCCCGCTGGCAATGTTGGACAGAAACTCGTTGTTGACGAGACTCGCGTTCGCGTTCCACAGATAGATCCCACCGCCGCTGCCGATCCCGTTGCTGCTGGCCACGTTGCCGCTGAAGGTGCAGTTGCTGATGGTGACGTTCGCACCCACCACATAGACCCCCCCGCCGGCGCCGTCGAGACCGCCGGGGCCACCGCCCAGACCGGAGGCATTGCCGTTGGCGATGTAAAGACCTTCGACGTGGACGGTGATGGGGCCACTGATCACCATCACCCGTCCGAACCCGACGCTATCTAGCGATGTCACATTGAGCAGGGGATCGGAAGTGCTCCAGTTGGTGACGGTGTACCCGCCGCGGATGGTGATGTCTTTGGAGATGTAGACCACCTGGGTGATGCCGTTTCGCTGCTGGACGCCGGTGTAGAACCCCGAGGCAACCAGGATGATGTCGCCAGGAGCCGCGGCGTCCACGGCCCCCTGGACGGTGGCGAAGCATGGCGTCATCACCCCGCAGTCCCCCCCAGGGGCAACGTAGTAAGTGGTGGCAGCAGGGGCCACCGATGATGCTCCCGCCCCCTCGACGGCGGGAGCGGGGGCGGCGGTGGCGACCTCCTGCTGGATCCCGATCGCCCACAGGAGGGCCAGTGCCACACCCAACGCCAAAGCCAATGCCAGACCAACACCCCGCGATCTCATCACTCACCCTCCGCATCGGTTTTCACCACGGAGACACGGCGGGCACAGAGTTTCTCATCTTCTTGGAGATTCCTCTGTGCTCTCTGTGTCTCTATGGTTTTCTGCACGCTCCTGTTTCTGAATGCTGGCGAAGATGTCCCTC
The DNA here is from genome assembly GCA_011192125.1 of Thermoflexia bacterium. Classification (GTDB taxonomy): domain Bacteria; phylum Chloroflexota; class Anaerolineae; order B4-G1; family DUEL01; genus DUEL01. The sequence goes on along the minus strand of DUEL01000012.1, from coordinate 27,044 downwards.
CCGCTGGGGGTGCCGCCCACGGGAGAGGCGAAGGTCCTCACCCACCCCCCCGCATCCGCAGAGACGGCCGCCGGGATCAACTGCTCCATCCGGCTCCAGATGTCCATCGCCCCCTCCGGGAAGACAGCGCGGAGGTAACTCATCACGTAGAGGCCGACCCCCTTCCGCAGCCGCTCCATCTCCTCGCGCATCTCATCGATGCTCCGCTCCAGTCGTTCCCGCAGCCTCGGATCCTCCGTCCGCTGCAGGACCTTCCGCTTGATGCCGATCTGGGCCTGGAGCAGCACCAGTTGTTCGACCTCCCGCGCCTTCCGCGGGAACTGGGCAGCGATGGGCTGGAGGAGCTCCTCCAGGTCGCCCAGGGCCTGGGCGGCCCGCACCTCCGCCGCCGTCACCCCCACCTTCCGGTCGAGGGTCTCCGCCAGCCAGCGTCGCTCCTCCTGCAGGCCGAGGAAGACAAACACGACTAGTATGCCGACCCCCGCCACCCCGATGGCGACGGGGATCAGAAGAGCGCCCGCGCCGCCCAGCGAGCCCGTGTAGACCGTGCCGTTGAAGAGGGCATGGAGGAGGACGGCGGCTCCCCAACCGCCCACCTGAGCTACCACCCGGCCGGACCCCCGGTGGAACCGGAAGCGGCCCACCGCCGCCCCCACCGTCCCAGCGGCCGCGCCGTGCATCAGGCAGGTCGAAAAGGCCCGCGCCAACGCCAGCGCGATCCCCCCACCGGGGTTGGCGGAGAGGTAAAGAAAGTTCTCCGCGATCGAGAAGCCGATGCCGGACGCGAAGCCGTAGATCGCTCCGTCGACGAAATAGGTGAACTCCGGCTGGCGCGCGATATAGATGAGGATGAGCGCTTTGGTGATCTCCTCCACCACCGGCGCGAAGCCGACCGTGAGCCCCAGGTAGGGATCGGCGAACCACCGCGCCAGCAGGGGGGAGCCTACGTAACTGTTGATCACATACGCCAGGCCGAACGCGCCGACCGCCCCCCAGCCGAAGCAGAGCGCGACCAGGCGGAAGGTCCGAGAGGCGTACAGGTCGAGCGTGTAGATCAGGAACAGAAACGCCGCCGGAATCCCGATGGCGATGGGTGCCGCCAGAACCACCGGTCCTATTCCTCCTGCTCCCCCTTCTCACCCCCGAGGGCGGACCAGATGCCGACGGGGATCTGGCGCGCCCGCTTGCGCCCGAAGCGGGTCCGGTACACCCAACCCTCCGGCCGCTTCTCCCGCTCCAGGTATCCCTTCTCGGCCAGCAGGTCCAGCGTCTCCTGCACCTCTTCCAGCGGCACGTCCAGGGCGCTGGCCGCCTGAGCCGCCGTCTGTTCACCGCTACGGGTGATGTGGTTGATCAGGCGGCGCTGCTCCGGCGGGAGGTCGAGCAGTGCGGACGGTGTGATCCCTTCCCTCCGCTCCCGTTCTTCGACCTCCGCCTGAATGCGGTCGAAAATGCCCATCGTGCCACCTCCTAGTAGAACTCCGGCACCTCAACGGGCTCCGGCTGCGGCTGGCACTCCCCGCACCAGAGAACGTTGGAGACCACGATCGCCTTCGGCGTCTGCTGGTCTCCCAGGTACATCGCCAGGATCGTCGGCAAGGTGGTGACGTGGTGCTCCTTGCAGACGGCCCGCCCACAGAACCGACAGATGCCGATCGCTGGCTCCCCGCACTTGTGGCAGACCATCGCTCCGCTCCTACTTTCCAGCCTCGATCGCCTGGACGACGGCCTCCATCCCTTTGGAGAAGGAGTGGTCCGGCAACCGGATGACAGCCAGGTCGGCCGACTGGAGCGCGGCTACCTCCTCGGAGAGGGGGAGCACCGCCGCGACCGGACATTCGTAGGTCGACTCCACCTGGTCGCGGAGGGCATCCAGATCGTAGGAAGAGAGAGCCTTGTTCACCACGAGAATGATCTGCGGGACGTCCAGCCGCCGGGCCACATCCACCGTCACAGCCGTGCCCTGAAAGTCCTGCTGGTCGGGCCGGAGGACGATCACCAGGCAGTCGGAGATGGCGATGGAAAGGAGCGTCTCCTCGTTCAGGCCGGGATGGGTATCGATCAGAAGGTAGTCGAGGTTCAACTCGCGGATGAGGTCACGGAACCCTTCGTTCAGCGTGCCCACATCGTACCCCTCGCGCAGGATCCGGGTGATCTCTCCGGCGCGAAGGCTGGAAGGGATGAGGTAGATCGCTCCCCCGGCTGCCTCCAGCGCGCTGTGCCCCAGCCTCTCCCCGACGTCGTAGGCGGTGTCCTCAATGGAGCACTGCCCCCAGAGGTAATCGTTGAGCGTCTTGCTGATGTGCTCCTCCTCCATCCCGAAGAGGATGTGGATGCCGGGGGACTGGATGTCGGTGTCGATGACACCGACCCGTTCTCCTCTGAGCGCGAGAAGGGCAGCCAGGTTGGCCGTGATGTTCGACTTGCCGGTCCCGCCGCGGAAGGAATGGATGGAGACGACCCGAGCCATTTGCACCTCCTTATCTCAAGTGGACAACCTGCAGGACTTGGGCGGAGCGACCGCCTGCTGTCGTTGGTGGAAGAGGCCATCCGCAGGGGAGCAGGTCGCAAGGGAGCAAGCGCAGGATGCTACATCCGCTTCCGCAACTCACGTGCCCGACGGGCCAGGTCGCGGAAGTACTCCGTATCGGTGATCTCCGCCACGCTCTTCCTTCGTTTTACCTCGTCGATCTCGATGCGCAGTTGGGCGACCTCTCGCCTCAGTCGCTCCTCTCGCTCTCGCACGGCTTGCACCATCGTCCGCACCGCGTCGGCCACGGCCGCGAGGGCCCGGTCGGAGACCTGGCCCTCGGCCTGAAGGCTCCTCATCGCCTCGTCGTACCGTCCTTCGGCGACCAGCCGCGCCCAATGCCCCAACCGCTCGATGTAGTCGGTCATATGACGCGTGCGCTGAGCCAGGAGGTCGTAGAGGCTCGCAGCCAGTTCCGGCGAGGACTGGATCAGGGAGAGCAGGTGGCTTCTGTCGATACGGCGGAGAACGGTGGGGCCGACGGCGGCAGCGCTGGCCGAGCGGGGACGACTGTCCAGCAGAGCCAATTCGCCGAACACCTCCCCCGGGCCCAGCGTGTTCAACGTCAGTTCACGCCCCCCCTCGTCGACGGTGAAGATACGTACCTGGCCCGACTCGACGACGTAGAGATCCTCCCCGGGGTCACCTCGCTCGAAGATCGTCTCGCCGTCCTCGAACTCCTGCCGATCGAACGGGAGGTTATGAAGAGCCTCCTCATCGGCCAGGAGGCCACAGATCAACGCAGCGAAGTCCCTCATCGCTATTGAAGTATACCCGCCTCGCTCCGATACGCAAGCGCTTTGAACGCCCGTTTTCACCACAAAGGCGCAGAGGACACAGAGTCCTCCCTTGCCTTCCTCGGCAATCCCTCTGTGCCCTCCGCGTCTTCGGTGYGAAACCCTGGCAGCGGTCGGGGAGTCCCGCCCGAYGGGAGGGAGGGCACACGGGCGGGANCYCCCACGGTTCGACMMGYTACGYCYTCYTGCGCGCSCCSAAGGCCCATCCCGCGGYCAGRCCGAYCAGGAGCAGGAGCGCTCCGCCGACGACCAGCGGCCACCACGGGGCTCCCGCTTGCGCTTCAGCCGCACCGCTCACGCCRGAYGGGGCGGCGGCGAYCTCCTCCGTCGGCACMACCTGMGCCTGGRCRGCCTCCTCGCAGACRGGGGTCTCYTCCACGGTYACRGGGATGCYCAGGCTGCCGTCCTCAGACACCGGGGAGAGCACCACGTTCTGCTCGCTGTCGGGCYTRTCCGTCAGCCGCACCACATCCGTCGGGTCGTCCAGCGCGACGGAGTAGATGTCGAAGTCGCCGTACCGGTCGGAGTGGAASAGCACCCGGGTGCCGTCGCACGTCCASGAMGGCGCKGCRTCYRTCGAKGGGARGTCGGTCAGGCGCACCAMCCGGCCCGTCGCSACCTCRTAGGCGTAGATRTCGAGGTCGCCYTCCTGATCCGACTGGAACGCGATCCAGGYRCCGTCGGGCGACCAGGCGGGCAGRAGGTCGTCGCCCTCGCCGGAGGTCACCTGGATCTCCTCACCATTCTCCAGGTYGACGAGATACAGGTCCCAGTCCCCATCCCGGTTGGAGACATAGGCGATCATCGTGCCGCTGGGCGACCACACCGGGTCCACCTCGTCGGCCGGGCTGTCCGTCCACTGCGTCTCYTCCCGGGTCTCGACGTCGATGGTGAAGATGTCCCAGTTCCCGCTGCGGTTCGACTGGAAGGTGAGCATCGTGCCGTCGGGCGACCAGAAGGGATCGGTGTCGTCGCCGGGGTCGTCGGTCAACTGCACCGGGGCCGGGCCCTCACCGGTGTTCAGCAGGAAGAGGTCCCAGTTGCCGGTGCGGTCCGACTGGAAGGCGAGCGTGCCGGTCACGCAACCGGGGCCTCCGCCGCAGGCGGGCGACCATACCGGATCCACGTCCTGGGCCGGGTCGTAGGTCTGCCGCGTCTGGTGGCGGCCGAAGATGTCCATCGTGTAGATCTCCCAGTTGCCGTCCCGCGTCGACTGGAAGGCGATCCACCACCCGTTGGCCGAGAGGGTGGGCCCGATGTCCTGCCCACGGCTATCGGTCAACAGCACGACGCCCTCCTCACCCTCGACCGGAAGCCGCGCCAGGTCCCAGTTACCCGCCGCGTCGGTATGGAAGACCGGCACGGGAGGACAGGCCGGGCAGGGCAGCGCGGCCGGCTGGGGACAGACCGGGCAACCGGGCGCGGGCGGCGTCGTGGGCACCGGCGTGGGGAGCACCAGGCGGGCAGGCGTGGGTGTCGGCGGCGGCGGACCCGTCGGGGTCGGCGGGGGTGGGCTGGTGGGAGGCGGCTGCGGGGTCGGCGTGACCTCCTCGGGCCCCACCGGCAGAGGCGTAGGAGTAGGAGGTTGGGGCGTCGGCGAAGGCTCGCCCGGCTTCGGCGTGGGCGTCGGTGGCTTCGGCGTCGGTGAAGGCTCGCTCGGCTTCGGTGTGGGCGTCGGCGGCTTTGGCGTCGGCGTTGGCGGCTTCGGCGTCGGCGTGGGCGGCACCGGCGTAGGTGTCGGCGGCTTCGGCGTCGGCGTGGGCGGCACCGGCGTGGGCGTCGGCGGCACCGGGGTCGGTGTGGGGGCTGGCTGACAGCCGGAGATATGGTAGGTGGAGCCGGGGTTCGCCAGGCGGTACGGCCCTGCGTTGGCGTCGTGGATCGTGTAGGTACCGTCGCCACAATTGAAGTAGTGGGAATAGTGGCAAGTACCCCCCGTCTTCTTGGTGAAACCGGCGCTCCCGCCCCCACCGCAGGGGGAAGTCATCGAATAGGAGACCCCCCCTGGACACTCGATGTCGGCGGCGTGGGTGAGGACGAAGTGGACCTCGATGAGGCCCGCAGCAGCGTCGGAACAACTGACGTGGGAGATGTTCAGCCTCGGCTCGTGCTTCTTCAGGCCCACCGCACCGAAGAGCGAGTCCCGCACACCGGGGACGGCCACAACCACGGCGACCGTGCCGACGAGGAGCACGGCTAAGATGATGAAAAGGATCCTCTGGCTCTTCTTTCGCACTGTTCCTCCTCCTCAAAACTGCCTGGGGAACCTATCGTACCGCTCCGGTATCACTATTGTAGGGCACGTCGTCTAATGTTTCTCCAAAGAAACTTTTACTTCCCTATTATTTCAGTCGTTTGCTCCGCACCCAATGGGTCGTCCTGGTCCGGCAAGCATGCCAGATCCACCGCGTCAGCGGCGTCGGAGTAGGAACACGATCAGGAGCAGGAGTGCGGCCACGCCCAGAGCCAGCAGGACCTTCCCTCCCGCGGTACCTACGGAGGTAGCAGAGAGTTCGGTGCGAGCCGTTGGGGAGAGGATCAGGACCGCCAGCGCGCCAACGAGCGTCAACCCGGCCGCTACCCAAAGCAGCCGTCGCCAGGGTCGCCATACCGGCACGCCCCACGGCCTTCGGCGGTGCTGCCGCTCCCACTCCACGGCGAGACGTTGGCGGAGGCGGATGCGCACCCCGGCAGGGACCTCCTGCCAGGACAACGTCCGCGCGAGGATATCCACCGCGTCTGCCAGCGGCGGTCTGTCCTCGCTGGGGAGACCGGACAGCAGCTGGTCGGTATACGCGGCCAGCCGCTCGTCCTCCAACCGATCCGTAGATTGTATATCCCGCCCTTCAATCCTCATCGACTGTCACCACGCTTACCCGAGCGATCGCACCCCATTTCGCGGGCGAGTGCCCGCACCGCCCGCCGGTAGCGCGACTTCGCTGCTTCGAGCGATATGTCCAGAATCTCAGCGATTTCGCTGAAGGACCGACCTTCCACAAAGCGCAACAAGAGAACCTCCTGATAGCGCGCTGGCAGCCGATACAGCGCCATGCGCACGTGAGCCTGCTCCTCCCAGCCATCTGCCCTGCCCCCCTGGAAGCCCTCCTCCAGGGCGATCTCTCTGCTGTGGCGGTGGCGTCGACGGTAGTAGTCGGCCACCTTGTGACGGATCACACCGGAGAGCCAGGTCCGGAACAGACTGCGCCCACGGTAGCGCTGGATGCCCCGAAGCACCGCCACGAAGACCTCCTGGGTCACGTCCTCCACCGCTTCCGGTGGCAGAAGGGCCCTCAGGCGGTTGTAGACGATCGGGAGATACCGTTCGCAGAGCGCTTCGAACGCATCTCGGTCGCCTCTCTGGACCCGCTCCACGAGGACCTGATCCGGGACGGGCTCTCTTGGGTCGTCCATAACTATAGTCGCTCCCTAGGGCACCGGAGGGTTGCGCTCCCCTAACCGCTGTAGCGTCTGATTATACATCAACTCACCTGGGCGGGAAAGATATGAATCTGAAGTAAAGACATCCTCTTCTTGCATTCCCCCCCAATCTATGCTAAAGTACTTTTGGGGGGATAGACCGATGAGCGCCAAGATCTTGGTCGTGGACGACGATCTGGAAAGCCTCAAACTGATCGGCATGATCCTCCAGGCCAAGGGGTACCAGATCATCGCTGCCCGAGACGGTCAGCAGGCGCTGGAGAAGGCTTTCCAGGAAGCGCCAGACCTGGTGATCCTGGACGTGATGATGCCTGGGCTGGACGGGTATGCCGTCTGCCAACGGCTGCGGGCGGATCCTCGAACCAGCACCATTCCCATCATCATGTTCACCGCCAAAGCCCAGTTGACGGATAAGGTCATCGGCCTGCAATCCGGCGCGGATGAGTACCTGACCAAACCGATCCACCCCCGCGAACTGATCGCCCACGTGGAGGCCATGCTGGCCCGCGCCGCCCGCTTCAAGGCCACCGCCCGCCCCTCGCTGAAGGCCAAGGTCATCGGCTTCCTGGGGTGCAAAGGGGGCGTCGGCACGAGCACCCTGGTCGTCAACGTTGGCGTGGCCCTGGCGCGGGGGCCCGCCCAGGGCAAGAAAGTGGCGCTGCTGGACTTCCGCCTCGGGATGTCCACCCTGGCGCTCCAACTGGGGCTCACCCCGAGGGAGAGCCTGCAGCAGATGATCGAGCAACCGATCGGCACCCTGAACGCCGAGGCGATCCTGGCCCAGATGGAGCGGCATCCCTCAGGTGTGATGGTGCTGGGAGGCACCCCCGCACCGTTAGGGACGGCTAAACCGATCCCTCCCCTCCACGCCGACGCCATCACCCGCCACCTGGGGGCCGTGGTCGACTACATCCTCATCGACCTGGGGTCCGACCTGGGAGAAGTAAACCGCTCCCTCCTGAGGTTGGTCGACTACGTGCTGCTGGTGATCGAGCCGCACCGGATCGCCCTTCTGTTGGCCCAAGCGATGCTGGCGGGGTTGGAAGAGATCGGCGTCGGCCGCCACCGCGTCGGGGTGATCCTCTACCACAGCATCGCCGCCGCCGTGTCGTTGGACCGGGGGACGGTGGAGAGCTTCCTCCAGCAGGAGATCAAAGCGATCGTCTCCCCGGCCGCCGAACTGGCCTTCCAGGCCGCCGAGCAGGGCCAGCCGATGCTGCTCCTGCAGCCGGAAAGCGTGCCCGCGATGCAGTTCCACCAGTTAGCCGAGTTCCTGACTTCGCTGTAAATGGGTGTGTCACCGGCCTTCAACCATCCCTGGGACCTCCCCCCCGCCGAGGCGAAGCGGTTGCAGCGACAGTTGCGGGATCGGGTCCGGATCGAACCCATCACAAACCCGGTCCGCTGGATCGCTGGAGTGGACGTCAGCGTGCGGGGGGAGGTGAGTAAGGCCGCCGTCGTCGTCCTCTCCTTCCCGGAACTGGAGCCGACGGAGGCTGTCACCGCCGAACGGCCGGTGGAGTTCCCCTACATCCCAGGCCTGCTCGCCTTCCGGGAGGGGCCGGTCGTGCTGGACGCGATGGCGAAACTCCGTCAGCGGCCCGACCTGGTGATCTTCGACGCCCACGGCCTCTCCCACCCCCGTCGAATGGGGCTGGCAACCCACCTGGGGGTGTTGCTCGATCTCCCCTCCATCGGCTGCGCCAAGTCCAGGCTGTGCGGCGAGCACGGGGAGCCTCCCCCGGAGCGGGGCGGATGGACGCCGTTGTTCGATGGGGAAGAGGTCATCGGGGCGGTGCTGCGCACCCGCACCGGCGTGCATCCGGTGTACGTCTCCATAGGCCATCGGATAGACCTGGAGGGCGCGGTTGAATGGGTGCTCCGTTGCTGCACCCGGTACCGACTGCCGGAGCCGACCCGTTGGGCGCACCGGGTCGCGGGCGGGGAATCGATCCCGACGGCCCATCAACCCACATTGTTCTAGCACCCTGGAAGGAGAAGTAGGAAGCGGAAGGCTGAGGTTTAGATAGGAGTTCGGACACACCTGATCCGCCCCGCCTGTTTACGGCGGGGCTGGCGGGAAATCGGCCTGGCACTGGCGCTTCAGGCCGGTGCCAGGCCCGCACCCGATGTCCGAACTCCTGTCCAAAGGTCAGGGAGGACCTTGTGTCCTCTGTGCCCTCCTGATGAGATAAGTGGAATGGGCGAAGTGCAAGAACTGGAGGCCCGGATTCAGAAGGCAGCCGCTCTGCTGCGGGAGGCGCGGCACGCCATCGCGCTGACGGGGGCGGGGATCAGCACCCCATCCGGCATCCCCGACTTCCGCAGTCCGGGCACGGGGCTGTGGGAGAAGGCCGATCCGATGGAGGTCGCTTCCCTCTCCGCCTTCCGCCGCCACCCTGAAGCCTTCTACCGCTGGGTGCAACCGATGATCGACGTGATCCTCTCGGCGCAGCCCAACCCGGCCCACGTGGCCCTGGCCCAATTGGAGACGGCGGGTCGCCTGCAGGCGGTGCTGACCCAGAACATCGACGGCCTTCACCAGCGGGCCGGCTCCCAGGTCGTCCTCGAACTCCACGGGCACCTGCGGGAGACCTCCTGTCTCCAGTGTTACCGGACCGCACCGGCCGAGGAGGCGATCGAAGCGATTCGAGAAGGGAGGGTGCCCACCTGTCCCGTCTGCGGCGGGGTGGTGAAGCCGAAGGTGATCCTCTTCGGCGAGCAACTCCCGTCGGACGTGGTCAACCTGGCGATGGAGCACGTGTGGCTGTCGGACCTGATCCTCGTGGTCGGTTCCTCGCTGACGGTGCTCCCTGCGGCCAAGATGCCGGCCTACGTCCACTCGATGGGCGGCCGGGTGATCATCGTCAACCGACAGAGGACCTACGCCGACGACTTCGCCGCCGTCGTCTTCCACGAGGACGTGGTCGAGGTCCTGCCTCGTTTGGTTCAAGCCTGCCTGGGGGAAACCGAATGAGCCAAGAGGAACTCCAATCCCATATCGCACGACTGGAACGGATCATCGAGATCAGCCGGTCCCTCAACTCGACGCTGAACCTCCCCCGCCTGTTGCACCAGATCCTGGAGGCGGCCCAGGAACTGACCCAGACCGAGGCGTGTTCGATCATCCTTCAGGACCGAAAAAGTGGTGACCTTCGTTTCGAGGCCACCATCGGCGCGCGCAGCCACGAGGTCCGCTCGCTGGTGGTGCCGATGGACGGAAGCATCGCCGGATGGGTGGTCCAACACAACCAGCCCGTCGTCGTCCACGACGTCCAGAACGACCCCCGCTTTTACCGCCGGGTCGACCAGGAGGTCGGCTTCGAGACCCGGTCCATCCTCGCCGTGCCGCTGGCGGTGCGGGGGAAGCCCATCGGCGTGCTGGAGGTGCTCAACAAGAAGGACGGCAAGCCGTTTAACGAAGAGGACATCGAGATACTGACGGTCCTGGCAGACCAGGCGGCCGTAGCCATCGAGAACGCGGTCCTCTTCCAACAGTCGGATCTGGTGGCCGACCTGGTGCACGAGATGCGCACTCCGCTCACCTCCATCATCGGATATGCGGCGATGATCGAGCGGGACGACGTCTCCGAGGAGGATCGAAAGCAGTTCGCCCGCACCATCGAGCGGGAGGCGGCCCGCCTGAGCCGGATGGCGTCCGATTTCCTGGAACTGGCCCGGCTGGAATCCGGCCGAGCCTTCCCGACCTGGGAGGAGGTCTCACTGAAGAGCCTGGTCAAGGACGTCCTGGCGTTGCTCCATCCCCAGGCGGAGGCGAAACGGATCGTCCTCATCGATGAGGTGCCAGACGACCTCCCGATGCTGACCGGCGATCCCCAGCGGCTCCACCAGGCGCTGGTCAACCTGGTGGGGAACGCGGTCAAGTACTGCCGAGAGGGAGATCGGGTGACCGTAGGCGCGCGGGTCGAGGGAGACGAGGTCCTGTTCTACGTCAGCGACACCGGCCCGGGCATCCCCGCCTCGGCCCAGGAGCACCTGTTCGAGCGGTTCTACCGCCTCCCCCGCAGCGAGAACGAGGCGGAGGGGGCTGGCCTGGGCCTGGCGATCACCCGCCGGATCATCGAGGCTCACGGCGGGCGGATCTGGGTGGAGAGCGAGGAGGGAAAGGGGGCCACCTTCTACTTCACCCTTCCTCTGCGGGGAGATGGAAACCACAGAGGCACAGAGGACACGGAGAAGAAATAGGTGAGAAACTCCGTGTCCTCTGTGTCTCTGTGGTGAAATCCTTACCGTCCTCCCGCCAACCTCTCCAGTTCCTCAACGGACAACCGAACCCTGACCGGATCGGGGTGCTCCCGGCACCAGCGGGCCAGCGCGCCCGCCGGACGCCACATCCCCGCCGGGTCGGAGGGAAAGAGCCGCCTGCGCACCCCGAGGATCTGTACCCTCATCCCAGCCAATGCTTCCTGATAGGCGGACCACTCCGCCGTGTCGAAGGTGAAGACGAAGTTGGGGATGGGGGTGAGGAGCACCGGACGGTCGGGGGGAAGGTGCTCCCGCATTCGACGGAGGAAGCGGAGGCTGTCGGCGCAGTTGAAGGGGAGCCAGAGGGGAAGGAGGCGGGAGCGCAGCGGCGCGACCGGGTTGGACTGGGTGAACATCTCCACCAGGACGCCCTGCGGCTCCCGACCCTCCCGCTCGCTGAGCCGCCGGTGGGCGTCCAGGGCCAAGCAGGCGTACCACTCCGGGTGGTCCCCCTCCAGCGCCAGGAACCGATACCCATTGGCCCGGGCGAAGGCCTCCACCACCTCCCGCAACGGGGGCGCGGCCCCCCATTCCGACTCCACCTGTCGTTCCAGGGGCAGGTCCGGCAGCGACCAACCGCCGGGCGCACCTCGGAGCGATTCGATCTCCGGCCGACCCTCCAGGAACTCCCGGTCGCTCACATCCCCCAGGCCGCCCACCTGGAAGGTGTGGCGCGGGCCGACCCGGTACTGAAGCCACAGATACCGGCAGTCGATGAAGATCAGCGTGCCGCCAGGCCGCAACCGCCGTCGGATGAAGGTGCGGTAAGCCTCCGGCAGGTCCAGCAGTTTCAGCCGGATGTGGTTCACCCAACGGACCAGGAACCGATCGTGTAGGGGGTCGTAGTGGTTGACCACGGCCACCATCGGCTCGCGACGGAGGATGCGGCGGGCCAGGGCGGTCCCGCGTTCAAAGTAGGTGTCGATGTCGTCCGGATGGGTGGGGTCGCGGAAACTGATCAGGAAGTGCTGGGAGAGGAAGGGGGCTCCGAGGGCAGCGGCCAGGTGGGCCACCCCGCCGTTGGGCGCGCCGATCAGAAGGGCGTCGAAGGGGCCATCGAGGCCGTCGTAGAGGGAGACGGCCCAGCGGGCCAACCCCTCGGTGGTGATCCGATCGGCCCAGGAGGGATCGGTCCCCCGGAAGCGGACCCCGTACCCCACCGCCCGGCGGACCGGCTCCGGGCCGAGGAGGGCGATGGCGGAGAGGCCCAGTCGCTCCAGCGCGCTCAGGCGGAAAGGGTCCAGGAAGCGACCGCGCAGCGCTGCGGCCACGCTCCGCATACAGACCGCCGAGGAGTCCGTCGTCTCAATGGGTACCTTCATCTTCGAGCCGCAGTGGGCAGACTGTTGAGGTAGATTATACCGGTCATCCCGCCCCGGGCAAGGCGGAGGCCAGGCCATCTTTTTTTACCACAGAGACACAGGGTTTTCTCCTTAACATCTGAGTACTCCTCTGTGCCTCTGTGGTTCTCCTGGGAAGAACGGTCCGTACAACGCGCCCTCGGGACGCGCCGTGCGGACCGTTGGGTAGGTCGACCCCGTTCGGGCTCTACGGTCGGTTCGGTCCGTGTCCGCCCCGCTCCACAGGCTGGCCGACGATGGCTTCGTATACCTCCTGGGAGAGGTACTGCGGCTGGTAGGTCTCCCCCGTCTGCACCTCCAGCGTGGAGGTGAAGGCGCGCAGGTGGTTGCGGGAGCCCATCATCAGGTTCTCGTAGACCAGTTGGATGTCCTCTTTATCGGTCTGGGCGATGCGCTCCTCCAGGTCTAGGATGTCGATCTCCTCAATGGCTGCGCCTACCTGCAGCGCGTCGGCGAGGGACCGGCTGCCCAGGTCCACCAGTTGGTCGTAGAGGGCCTGCAGGTCGGGGTTGCCGAACTCGCCTATATCGTTGCCAGCCGCGGGGTCCTCCAGGCCGTACCGGTCGAGCAGCGTCTTGACGGCGTCGGTGTGCGTCTGCTCGCTGCGGGCGATGTTCTGGAAGATCTGAAGTTCCCACTGCTGGTAGAGGGTCAGATAGACGTCGCGGGCCAGTTTCTCCTCCTCCCGCATATAGAGGAGTCCGTCGATCTCCTCCTGGGTCAACGCTTCGATCGGATACTGGGCGACGGCGGTCGCCAGCGGCTCCGGTTCGACAAAGGTGTTCCCCTCCTCGTCCACACGCATCACCTCGGGCTCGGTCGTTTCTGGCAGCGGGGTGGGGGAGGCGACGGCCTCCGCCGTCGGAGAGGGCGAGGGGGTGGCGCACGAGGTCAACGCCAGAGCGACCAGCACAACCAGGCCCAACAACAGCGTGCGCGTCTTCTTGTTCACAAACATCCTGCACCTCCAAGATCGATTTCTTTTACACGATGCATTGTACCGGACGTGCGTGAAGGGTGGACGGAGCGGAGGTGAAGATCCTGTGAAGGCTTGCCAAGGGGACGGTGGATCCTTGCCTTGCGGACAGCCGCGGTGAGTCGGGCCCGGGCTGTCCACGAATGAGGCACGAATACGCGAATGGGCAGACGCAGGCGGTCAGCCTGACTGATTCGTGAATTCGTGAATTCGCGAATTCGTGAATTCGCGCCCCATTCGTGTATTCGTGGACGACAGGCGTGACCCCTCCTAGGTATCCCGCAGCCGGAGCAGCCGCATCCCGTTCAGGATGACCAGGAGCGACGCGCCCACGTCGGCGAAGACGGCCATCCAGAGGGTCGCCAGGCCGGGGAGGGCCAGGGCCATAAAGGCGGCCTTGACCAGCAGGCTGAAGCCGATGTTCTGACGGACGACCGAGAGGGTTCGGCGGCTGAGCCGGATGGCGAAGGGAAGTTTGCTCAGGTCGTCCGCCATCAGGACGATGTCGGCCGTCTCCAGGGCCTGATCAGTGCCGGCCCCGCCCATTGCGATCCCGACCGTGGCGCGGGCCAGGGCGGGGGCGTCGTTGACCCCGTCGCCCACCATCGCCACCTGGCCGTACTCGGCCAGGAGGTCCTCCACGGCCGCCACCTTCTCCTCGGGCAGCAGGTTGGCTCGCGCCTCGTCCACCCCCGCCTGGGCGGCGACGGCCCTGGCGGTCCGCTCGTTGTCGCCGGTGAGCATCACCGTGCGGCGGATACCCAGCCGCTTGAGGGCAGCCACCGCCTCCCGCGCGTCGGGCCGGACCGTGTCGGCCACGCCGATGATCCCCCAGAAGGTCCAGCCGGAGCCGTTGGCCGTGGCCAGCACCATCGTCGTCTTCCCCTCCTCCTCCAGCCGCTCGATCCGGTCCCGCAGTTCCTCCGGCACCTGAACTCCCTCATCGGCGAAGAGGGTCAGATTGCCCACGACCACCCGGGTCCCGTTCAGGAACCCGCTCGCCCCGCGGCCGGTGAGGGCCTGGAAGTCCCGCGCGGGGGTGAAGGAGAGGCCACGCTCCTCCGCCGCGGCGACGACCGCCTGGGCAAGGGGGTGTTCGGACCGGCTCTCGACGCTGGCGGCGAGGGCCAGCACCTCCTCCGGCGAGCGGTCGTCCAGGGGGACCACGTCGGTGACGGCGGGCTCACCGCGGGTGAGGGTGCCGGTCTTATCGAAGGCGATCACCTGCAGGCTGCCCGCCGCCTCCAGGTAGGCCCCGCCCTTGACCAGCACGCCGCGCCGGGCGGCGTTGCTGATGGCGCTGACGATGCTCACAGGGGTGGAGATGACCAGCGCGCAGGGGCAGGCGATGATCAGGAGGGCCAGCGCGCGGTAGAGCCAGCCGTGGCCGCCGGTCGGCGGCTCCAGGAAGGGTTGGCCGAAGAGGAGGGGAGGCACGGCGGCGATGAGGATCGCCAGCCCGACCACCGCCGGGGTGTAGTAGCGGGCGAAGCGGTCCACCCACCGCTGGGAGGGGGCCTTCTGGGCCTGCGCTTCTTCGACCATATGGATGATGCGGCTGATGGTGCTATCCTCCGCCAGGCGGGTGACCTCGATCTCCAGCGCGCCCTCGCCGTTAACGGTGCCGGCGAAGACCTCGTCGCCGGGCCCCTTCTCCACCGGCACGCTCTCGCCGGTGACCGGTGCCTGGTTGACCGCCGAGGTCCCCTGGAGGACGCGCCCGTCCATCGGGATGCGCTCTCCGGGGCGGACGAGGATGCGGTCGCCCACGGCCAGTTCGGCCACGTCCACCCGCTCCTCGTGGGGCTCACACCAGGGGCAGGGGCCGCCTTCGTAGGTCGTGCCGTCCGGCAGCGGCCGGCCCAGGTGCTCCTCGCAGTCGGTGCAGGGCCGGAGGACGGTGGCCTCGGCCGGGGCCAGTTCCATCAGGGAGCGGATCGCGTTCCGCGCCCGGTCCATCGTGTAACTCTCCAGCGTCTCCCCCAGGCTGAAGAGGAAGACGACCAGCGCGCCCTCCTCCCACGCGCCGATGGCCATCGCGCCCAGGGCGGCCACCGTCATCAGGAAATTGATGTCCAGTTCCCGGTTGATCCAGACCCCGACGAGCCCCTTGCGGGCCACGTAGTAACCGCCGACGCCGATGGCGAGGCCATAGAGTGCGTGGGTGACCCCCAGCGGGACCCCGCTCGTCTCCAGGCCGAAGGCCAGGAGGAGCAGGAGACCGGAGAGGAGGGTGAGCATATCCCGCCGCCGCCCCCACATAAAGGCGAGCAGGCCGCGCAGCCCGCCGGGGGCCGTCTCGGCGGTTTGGACCACCTCCTCTTTCTCGGCCACGTCGTACCCCAGTTTGCGGATGCGGCTCACGATGTCGGCCTGGTCCACCTTCTCCACGTCGTACTCCACCCGCATCCGGCCGGTGGCGAAGTCGACGGCGGTGTAGAACACCCCGTCCAGCCGCCCGACTCCCTTCTCCAGTTTGACCGCGCAGTCGGCGCAGTCCAGCCCCTCCAACCTCAGATCCCGGTGGCGGTATCGCTGCTGGATGGCGATCCCCTCCTGACGGGCGTGCCGCTCTACCTCGGCGAGGGAGATCAAATTCGGGTCGTAGTGGAGGCAGAGGCGGGGTGGGTCGGCACTCTCGTCCACGTGGGCCTCCAGGATGCCCTTATGCAGTTGCAAAGCCTCCTGAAGCCGCTGCACACAGTCGGCGCAGTCGCCGTTCTCCGGCAGAAGCAGTGGGATCTCCAGTTTCAACTTCTCGATCATCGGTCCTCCTAAATATCACCACAGAGGCGCAGAGGGCACGGAGAATTCCTTAACGCCCGAGCGGGCTCCAGCCTCCCGCAGGTTCGGGAACCTGCGGGAGGCTCCTCAGAAAACTCTGCGTCCTCCAAGTCTCTGTGGTGCAACATATGAGCAAATGTTCAAATTTCGACTCACAAATGAAGGGGGCGAACCGTGTCCGTCCCCTCTCTTCACTCGTGTTCTACGTGTTCCAGGCCCTGGTGGAAGAGGTGATGGATGTGTTCGTCGTCCAGGGTGTAGAAGACGTGGCGGCCCTCCTTGCGGCGGCGGACCAACCGCATCTCCCGCAGGGTGCGCAGTTGGTGGGAGACGGCCGACTGGCTCATCCCCAGGCAGGCGGCCAGTTCGTGGACGCAGAGTTCGTTGTGGGAGAGGGCGGAGATGATGCGCACGCGGGTGGGGTCGCTGAGGGCTTTGAAGGTCCGAGCCAGGCGGGTGGCGGTCGGGCCGTCGATCAGCCGTTCCTGCGCTCCCCGCAGCCGTTCCTCATCGACCTCGGTCCACTCACACCGCTCTTCCGCGCTCATCCCGCCTGTTCTCCTTGGCCACCCATAATTTATTTGAGCGACTGCTCATATATTACCACAGGGGCCACTTTTTGTCAAACGGATCCGACCGGCGAGGCGTGTTTCAGACTCGGGGCGGGGCCACGGGTTCGTGTCGAACCGCATAGATGCAGAGAACGCACTGAGGCTCAGACAGGAGTTCGCACATTTCTTTCCCGGCGGCTGGAAGCCGCGGCTACGGGTGGCGAAGCCGCCCTTCGGCGGCTTTCTCCCCTTCCTGCAGGCGGGGGAGAGCCCGGCGAAGGCAGGCTTTGCCCCCCCGTAGGAGCACAGCGCGCTGCGCCCCTACCTCCAGTCGCCCGGCGCAGCCCCCCGCCTATGTCCGAACTCCCGTCCGAAGGTCAGGGGGGTGTCTGCAACAGTTTGGTAGGGGAGAAGATGGGACAACGAATTCTGAGCGAATTAACGAATTAGGGATGAGCCTCCAATTCGCTAATTCGTTTGCAATTCGTTGTCCCATCCGCCCGCGGTATCCCCACTTACCAACTTGTTACAGACACGTCAGGGGGTAGTCGGCTTGGCGGATCGGCTGTTTGAGGGTACAATCTTATCCTCTAAGGAGTTTGCTGGAGGCAAGATGATCGTCAGCCTGGTGCTTACTCTCCGCGCGGAACGCCCCGTTGTTCTCCCCGCTTACCTGGGCCGAGCCAGCCACGCAGCGTTCCTCCGGCTGGTCGACCAGGCCGATGCGGCCCTGGCCGAGCGGCTCCACGCCCCGGACGCGCGCCGTCCGTTCACCTGCTCCCCGCTGATGGGGGGGCGGCGGCGGGGGAGGAGCCTGGAGGTGGGGCCGGAGGACGCCCTCTACGTACGTTACACCGGCCTCGACGGTGCGGTATCGGCGTTGCTGGCGCGCTGGGCAGAGGAGCCACCCTCCCATCTGGAATTGGAGGGGGCGACGTTGGTCGTCGAGGGAGCCACCGTCGATCCGGCCGCGCACCCGTGGGCGGGCTGTGAGACCTACGAGGATCTGGCGGCCCGGCACCTGCTCCCCTCCGGGTCGCCCTCCGCTCGGCTGGAGTTGGAGTTCGCCTCGCCCACCACCTTCCGCTCCGGCGGGAGGGCCCTCCCCGTACCGCTGCCCGACCGGGTCTTCGGGAGCCTGGTGGAGAAGTGGAACAGCTTCTCGCCGGTCGCCGTTTCCGAGGAGGTGCGGCGGTTCGCCGAGGAGTGCCTCGCCATCAGCCGGTACCGGCTCGCCACGCGGGTCGTTCCCGGCAAGGGGGACTCCGTGCTCATCGGCTTCGTCGGCTGGTGCCGGTACGTGGCCCTCAACCGGGATCGGTACTGGCTGAGCTTGCTTCAGTTGCTGACCGACTACGCCTTCTACGCCGGGGTGGGGTACCAGACGACGGTGGGGATGGGGCAGGTGAGGAGGCGACCGGAGGCAGGGAGATAACGGTCCCAACGGCGGGGGAAGCGTGGCGGGCACGGACGACAACGGCACCGTTCAACTGAGGCTGCAGGACGGCGACCCAGGGAGCGTCATACACCCGTGTCAGGGCGGCCCACAGCCAGAGAGGGAGCTTGCCGCTGAGAACCAGGCCGGTGTGAGGTGGGGGCGGAACGCGTAGAGAATCGCTCTCGGTGATGTCCAGATAGGCGTCGGACAGGACAAACTCAAAGAGATACGATCCCTCGAGGGCACGCAGCGTGGTCGCCAACGGGGTGTCAGCAGGGGGCGCGCCGATGCGGAGCGAGGGGGTCTTCACCCACCCAAGCCGGACATCAAAGAGATAAAAAGGGGACGGAGCGGCATGGGCGGCGACAGCGGCGTAGAGCCAGTTGGGTCCCCTTCCATACAGGGCCAGCGGCCTACGTGGTGGCAGGTAGGCCAACACTCCTGGCAGATCTCCCGGCTGCCAGCGAGGGGGTCGCTCTCCCAGACGATGGACCAGCCGATCCAGGTCCACCACGAGTTCGGCGGGAGCCTGCTCTAGGTGCCGACGACGAAGATCGGAGGAGGCCGTGCGGAAAAGATCGACCAGCCGAGCGACGAGGGCCTCGAAGGCAGGACCCTTGGCCTCCTGTCCTCGCTCCAGCCCGGCCAGTGTCCCTACCAGCACGGGCTCTTCCCGCTCCAGTCCGTTCCTTCCAAACAGATCAGACCGCAGGTCGGCCAGGAGCACCAGACCGTGTCGGGCGAAACGTTCAGCCCATTCTCGGCGGCTTTCCGCATCCGGGGTGAGCAGGATAGCGTGAGTACACTCGTCGAGGAGGGCCTCCTGATCCTGCGTCGGCAGGCCTCCCATATCCACTAGAAGCGGGAGGTGCCGACGGGCGATGTCGCGGCGGAGAAGGCGAAGCCACGCATCGCTACGGGCTCCTTTGACCCGCAGGTAACGCACCATCTCCTGCGGCCCCTCGTGGAACCAATCGCCCTCCCCGTCCAGAGGATACCGGATGAGATAGTGGAGCACGCCTCGATCTCGCAGCGCACGGGTGAGGCTATAGGCCAGCACCGACTTACCGCTGTGAGGCGGTCCGCCAATAGCGACAGCGGGGAGGGGGTTGAACAAAACTTGCCCTTTTTGTGAATTCACCATATACTCCAACTATGTTGAACCGATGCTCCCCTACCCGGGAGCGCACCACAGCCATCATCACGATGGGCGGGCAGGCCCAGGTCGTCACCTTTTCGCTGGACGGGCTCCTGGAGCGAGGGGAGCAGGTCACAGACGTGCTGGTACTTCACTTCTCCCTCAATGATCCTCGCGTGCGGCGAGCGCTTTCCCAGTTGAGTGCGGAGTTTGCCGGGGACCGTTACAGGGGACACCCGATACTCTTCCGTCGCTTGCTCATTCAGGCGGAGGAGGGACCTTTGGACGCAATCCGCACCGGTCGCGACGCGGAGGTGGTCTGGGCAGCGGCGCGGGACCTGCTGGCAGAACTGAAGCGAGAGGGGCACTGCCTTCACCTCTGTATCGCAGGCGGGCCGCGCCTTTTGGCGTTGACCTTGGTCACGGCGGCGATGCTGCACTGCGACCATCGAGACCGGCTGTGGCACCTCTACACCCCTCGAGAGTTCCTGGAGAAGGCCCGTGACGGAGCAATCCTCCATGCTCCGCCGGAGGCCGGCGTGCGGCTGGTCCCCGTGCCGTTCGTTCCGTGGGGAGCGTACTTCCCCGCGCTGCGCGCGCTGGCCCGGCCGCCCTCCCTCCCTTTCCCCGTACCCGATCCGGCCGACGCAGCCCGATGTGCGGAGGTCTGGCAACGGCTTACCCCCAGGCAACAGGAGGTACTGCGGACCCTGGCCGAAGGATTCCTGCCCCAGGAGGCTGCTGAACGTTTAGGGATCACTCTTAAGACTTTAGATACCCACAAAACGCAAATCCTCGCCGAATGTCGGGTGGCCTGGGCACTGCCCGAGGACACCCGGTTGACCTATCATTTCTTGCGGGAGAAATTCGGGCAATGGCTGGCCCTCCACCCACCGTCAGAAGGCTGACGGTTTCACAGGACACAGGATGTGATCGGCTTCCTTGGCGATATGATACCGACCACAGAGCCGTGAATCATCAGAGAAATCTCTGAACCGTTTCAGAGTCGTCTCCATTGAATGGAGATCGGTTCCCGACTATACTGAATGGGGTGACACATCAGGCGGGAGGTGAGGATGGACGAGCAGGTGCACATCGCAGCGCTGGCAGGATTGCTGCACGACATCGGGAAGTTTGCGCAGAGGGCCAAAGCGATCACCGGGAAGCATCCCGAAGCGGGCGGGGAATTCGTCCGACGGCGGGTCCCTGCCACCTGGAGAGGGCACCTTTATCCTGTGATGGGCCACCACGACGAGCCACTGGAAGATTCCCGGACCAAAGTTGTCGCTCTCGCCGATCGGCTTTCGGCCGGAGAGCGGGTGTCGACGGAGGAGGCCCAACCACAGCAGTTGCTTTCCATCTTCTGCTCTATGGAGATCGACGGCTGGCAGGCACCCACCCGACTGTACTGGCCCCTCAGCCCGCTATCCCTGGACGAGAAAATCATCTTCCCTAGAAACAAGAAAGCCAACCTGGCGGTGGAGAAGAAGTACGGGGAGTTGTGGAGAGCGTTCGACGAAGAAGCGGAACGACTTCGGACCGCCTATGAAGGGAAGGGATATCTCCCCGCCTACCTGGAGAGTATGCTTCTACTGATGCAACGGTACACCTGGTGCATCCCCTCCGCCTACTACCGTGCGCGACCCGACGTGAGCCTGTACGACCACAGCCGGATGACCGCGGCACTGGCAGCCTGTCTGGCGAACTTTGAAGAAGGCAAGGTGGATCAGATACTGGAGGCATTGCGGATGTGGCACACAGGCCGTCAACAGGACCCTTCATCCTCTCCTCCGCAAGTGCTGAAAGAAACCCATGTCGCCCTTCTGGTGGGTGGGGACATCTCCGGCGTGCAGGATTTCATCTACACCATCACTTCCCGAGGGGCGACAAGCGCCCTCCGTGGCCGGTCCTTCTACCTCCAATTGCTCACCGAGGCAGTGGCCCGCTTTGTGCTGCGCAAGCTCGATCTTCCGATCACCAACCTGATCTATCAGGGAGGTGGGCACTTCTACCTGCTGGCACGCCCCGGCGATACCGAGAGGCTGACCCAGGCTCAGCAGGATGTCAGCCGCATCCTGCTGGCCCACCACCAGGGCGACCTTTACCTGGCCCTGGCCCACGTTCCCCTCGTAGCCGCCGATTTCTACGACGGTCGCATCACCGGCAAGTGGGGCGAAGTCTCTGCCAAGCTGCGCAAGGCCAAGCAGCGCCGTTTCTCTGAAGTGCCGGATGTGCTATCCAATCTCTTCGAACCTCAGGGACATGGTGGAAACGAAGAGCAGCAATGCCAAGTTTGTGGGCGGGAGCACACGGGCACAGAACCGGTGGACGATGTACAGAAGTGCCCGCCTTGCCAATCCTACGAACGCCTAGGAGACGCCCTTCGTCACGCCCGCTACCTCTGGTTGACAGAGCAGGAACCCACGGGTGAGCCAGAGAAGCTGATGGAGGTTCCTTCGGGCAAGTGGGAAGATGTCCTCGCCGCCTTCGGCCTAAGAGCGGGCGTTGCGGATCGGGTCGAGGCGATTCCAAGCGGACAGACCTATCGTGTCGTCTTGGCCATGGATGACAAGGCTATGGAGAACCTGCGGCCGGATGAACGCACCGCCGTCGGCCGCCGGTTTCTGGTCAACGTGACGCCGGTCTTTGGAGACGCAGACGCCGATTGGCTGGCACAGCAGTCACCCGAAAAACGCAAGCGACTCCAAGATGACCTTCCGGACAAGCCCCGGGACAGGGTCAAACCCTTCACGCTGCTGGAGGCCCAGTCCACCGGGATCGAACGGTTGGGCGTGCTGCGGATGGACGTGGACGATCTGGGGCGGATGTTCCAAGAGGGGTTCATCCTCAACAAGGGGACATCAAAGGAGGAAAAGATCGGCACTCTCTCCCGTGTGGCCGCGCTCAGTTTCGCCATCAGCCTTTTCTTCGAGGGTTGGGTGGAGGTGCTGGCAGAACAGATTGGACAGGCCGGGGACGGACGACAACGCTTGTACTCTATCTACTCCGGCGGGGATGATCTTTTCTTTGTCGGCTCGTGGGACGCGGTGGTGGAGTTGGCCCGTGCCATCCGGGCCAACCTGAGCCGTTTTGCCGCCGGGCATCCGGGGGTGCATGCCAGCGCCGGGATCACCCTCATCGGGGGCAAGTACCCCCTCTATCAGGCAGCCGAAGACGCGAAGGCCGCGGAGGAGCAGGCCAAGTCGCTGCGGTGGCGAGCCGAGAAGGAAGGCAAGTATCGGCGAAAAGACGCTATCGCGTTCCTGGGCCGGGCACTGCCCTGGGAGAAGTTCGGCACGGAAGAGTGCCCAGAAGAGTCATCCCAGGAGTTTCGGACTGGGGAGCCGAAGACCGCTCACACGCTTGCCCATCGGCTGGTGCAGATGGTGAAACGGCAGGACGAGGGTGGGGAAGGTGTCCCATCGTCGCTGATACGCATCCTGGTCCGGCTACAGGAGATGTACGAGACAGCAGCCGAGCAGCGCCGCTGCGTGGGGGAGGACCGGAACCAGGCGGGCGAGGAGCAGGTCTACTGGGGGCCATGGATGTGGCGGGGATACTACTTCCTCAAGCGGATGGCCCGCCGGTATGAGAAGGAAGCGCCTGATGCATCCCACGCCATCGGCCGTCTGGCCGAATCCCTCCACCGCGACCGTTTCCGCGCCATCGAGTGGATCGGCCTGGCGGCGCGCTGGGCGGAGTTGCTGGTGAGGTAACAAAGTCTCGGCAAACTTCCCATCCGGCAGAATCTCAATGCATCGAGTGAGGAGGGACAAAATGAGCGGAGGTAACAAGCAATCCCAAGCACACCCTGATGGACAGGATCTAAAGAAGATCATCGCTGACCCCGATGGCACCCAGACCCTAGTCGAATGGGCTGAGAAGATCGGGAAGGCCCTTGCCCCTAAAGGCAAAAACGATAGAGATGCTCTAACCACCAGCCAGATCCGGGCCCTCTTCGGTGAGGTGCGGCGCATTCAAGCGGATTGGTCTATCAAGCGCGATCAGGCCCTGCATCGCCTGATCCTGCTCAAACCGAAGATGGCCTATCGGGCCCGCAAGGAGCGCGGCAGGGCAGTAGAAAGCCTGGTAAAGGTTCTCGATCCCGCCCTGGATTTGGTGGTCGAAGCGCGGACAGAGCAAGAGCAGGATGCACGCTTCCAGCGCTTCGTCGAGTTCTTCGAGGCCATCCTGGCCTATCATAAAGCCTACGGCGGGCAGTAAACATCACGGAAGCGATCCGTTTCAGTCTGTTTCAGGAGGAAAACAATGGCCGAGAGCAAGAAGATCCAACTCGAGGGCCGTGTGTTCATCACGTTCAACATCAAGGCAGTGACCGGACTCCACATTGGCGGCTCTGATACTGGCATCGAGATCGGCGGAGTGGATAAGACCGTCATCCGCGACCCCCTAACCAACCGCCCCTACATCCCCGGTTCCTCGCTCCGAGGGAAGGTCCGAAGCCTGCTGGAGAAATACCGGGGGCTCCCCCAGAACCAGCGAATCGGTCAGACGTTCATCCACACCTGTGGAACCCGCGATGACTACGCCGGTTGCGATATCTGCCAGGTCTTCGGTGTTCCCGGTGAGAAGGACTTCGCCACCCCCACCCGGCTGGTGGTGCGGGACGTTCACCTCACCGATGGGAGCGCACAGGAACTGGAGGATAAGGCCCGCACCGACCTGCCCTACACCGAGGTCAAGACCGAGGTCTCCATCGACCGGGTCACCTCTGCTGCCAACCCCCGCCAGATGGAGCGAGTTCCTGCCGGCGCTATCTTCGGTCCTGCCGAACTGGTCTACAGCATCTACAAAGGAACGGACGAGAACGGCCATACCATCGCCGACCCGAAGGCCGACGTGAATCGGCTGCGCACGGTGGTCGAAGGGCTCCAACTGCTGGAGGACGACTACCTGGGCGGTCTGGGTTCCCGCGGCTCCGGCAAGGTGAGGCTGCGGAAGATCCGGATCGGCGTGCGAGGCAACGATAACTACCTGGCCGATCCGAGACTGATTGGGGAGTTTGACAGCTTGGAGGGACTGATCAAGGGCCTGGACGACCTCATCGGCGAGGTGGAACAGACCTTGGGGCTCTCCTAGAGGAGGCAGCCTATGCCGAACCTGACCGAGTACTGCCTGGTCTTTCGCTCCGGCTTCCACCTGGGCACGCGGGGAGTGGACGTGGAAGAGAGCGCCGTCCACATCCCGTCCGACACCCTCTTCGCTGCCCTGGTGGACGCCCATCGGCTGGCCGGTGGCGATCCCGACGCGTTCCTGGCCCCGTTTCCACGTCCCCAAGGGGAAGAGAGCACAAACGATGGCCCACCCTTTCTCCTCACCTCCGCCTTCCCCTTCGCCGGAGCGATCCGCTTCTTCCCGATGCCTGTCTCCCTTGACCGCTGGTTTGAGGAGGAAACGCTGCGCACCCGCCACAAGGACCTGAAGCGGATTCGCTTCGTGTCCGAGGGGCTGTTCCGCCGGATGCTGGCGGGAGAAAAGATGGATGGATGGCTGTTCCCATCGGAGGGGGAAGATCCAGAAAAGGGGATTGCCCTTCAGAGCGGTGCCCTTTGGCTCTCTTGCGAGGAGGTCGATGGATTGCCCGAGACGATGTGGCTGCGCCCCGACACGAAACAGGCTCTCCCTCTCCGTGCCCTCCGCTACGCTCGGGTCTGGGCCCGCCAGCAGGTCCCCCGGGTCACGGTGGATCGGGTCTCTTCCGCTTCGGAGATCTTCCACGCCGGGCGGGTGGTCTTCTCTCCCGAGTGTGGCCTCTGGTTCGGCGTGGAATGGCGTGCACCGGACCGAGAGGTGGAAGGGGAAGGGATCGTCTACCAGGACGCTCTCCATCGCGCTCTGGCCCTACTGGCTGACGACGGTCTGGGTGGTGAGCGAAGCGCAGGGTACGGGGTGTTCACCTGGAGAAAGGGAGAGACGCTTTCCCTACCTGATCCTTCGCCCGGCGAACTGCTCTACCTGCTGAGTCGCTACCACCCTCGGAAGGAGGAACTGCCTGCAGCCCTGACCGGCGGAGACACTGCTTACTCCCTCGTCTCGGTCGGCGGTTGGCTCCGTTCGCCGGACGGCGCGGCTCAGCGCCGCCGCCGGTTGTGGCTGGTCGCTGAGGGAAGTATTGTGCAGACCACGGAAGGGGACACAAGGGGCGATGTGGTGGACGTCCGTCCCACCTACGAGAACCCTGCTGGCGATCTCCCCCACCCTGTCTGGCGATACGGTCTGGCGCTGGGAGCCGGCCTGAAGGAGGTGGATCGTGGCTGAGTACATCCGCTATCGGGTGAAGGCAACCCTTCTCACGCCGCTGCACATCGGCACGGGCCGGGACCTGCTCCACGAGTACGACTTCGCCGTCCACAAAGGACGCACCTGGCGGTTGAACGAGGAAGCGTTGCTGGAAGCCCAAGATGTGGATGACCCGACACTGGCAGAGCAACTGGCCCGGACTCCACCGGCCCGCCTCCTTCGGCCGGAGGATTTCCAACGGGAATCCCCCTTCTTCCGCTACACCGTCCGCGGTGTACCCCGTTCCGTGGCCGAGGGAGCCCAGGTGCGGGAGCAGTTGAAGGACGTTTACGACCGGCCCTACCTTCCCGGGACGAGCCTCAAGGGGGCGTTGCGCACGGCGATCGCGTGGCACGCGTGGGAGGCGCTGGGCTTGCGGCCCCGGCGGACCCGCTTGAAACCCAACCCTCGCTTCGCAGCGCAGGACTACGAACGGGGCATCTTCGGCAAGAATCCCAATCACGACCTCCTGCGTGCGCTGCATGTGGAAGACAGCCAACCGGTGGAAGAAGAGTGCCTCATTCTCCTCAACGCTCGTGTACTACACCGCAGCGGGAAGATGGCTTCCCCCATCGCCTTAGAAGCCATTGCCTCGGAGACGGTCTTTCACCTGTCCTTTAAACTGGACCTGGCTCTCTTCTCGGAGTGGGCTCGAGAGCGAGGGCTCCGGCTGCGCGGCCGGGAATGGTTGGAGCAATTGCCGAGCGTGGTGCGAATACACACACAACAGCGAATCGCCGAGGAAATCGAGTGGTTCCAGGGCGTGCCTGGGGCGGAAGAGGTTTTGGATTTCTATCGACAGTTGCAGCAAGCCATTCCACCGGGGAGCCGTTTCCTGCTTCAGGTCGGCTGGGGCACCGGATGGGACGATAAGACCTTTGGCAGCCGCCTGCGGGCAGATCCTCAGTTTATGGAAGGGATCCTCCGATCCAGGCGGGCAGGGGGATACGGCATTGCACGGGGCCGCCGACGGCCGGGCGATCCCTTCCCCAAGAGTCGCCGGGTGGCGGTGCGGATCACGCCGGGGCAAGGCAGGGCTATCGAGAAACCGGCCGCTCCGCTGGGATGGGTACTGGTGGAAATGGAGAAAGGATAGTCGTCTCTATGGCCTACTGGCGCCTGTTCTACCACTTCGTCTGGACCACAAAGGATCGGAGACCGTTGATCACCCCTCGAATCCAGCAGCCGCTTTACAGGGCCATCGGCTCCAAAGCGGTCGACCTTGGCGGAATCGTTCACGCGATTGGCGGGACGGAGGATCATGTCCATCTGGTCGTGTCCGTACCACCGAAGATGTCCCTCTCCACCTTTATCGGGCAGGTCAAGGGGAGCAGTTCTCATTTCATCAACCACGAGATCCGTCCCGAATTCTCGTTCGCCTGGCAGAGTGAGTACGGTGTGCTCTCCTTCGGAGAGCGTTCGCTTGGCCGAGTGGTCCAGTACGTACATTTACAAATGCAGCATC
>DUEL01000119.1 GCA_011192125.1 Thermoflexia bacterium | reverse complement strand
GGTCTCACCTTCGTACCGACCATCGGCAGCATTGTCGGCGTGATCCTGGGCTACATGGCCAAGCGGCAGATCGCCGAGAGTGGTGGCGCGATGGGCGGCGAAGGGCTTGCCAAGGCCGGGATCATCATCGGCTGGGTCGGAATCGGCCTGACCGTGCTGTTCATCTGCCTGTGGGTCGGCTTCATCGCCCTAGGCATCGGCGGGGGCATGTGCGCAAGCCTGGGGAACATCCAGTAGCGTCCTTCTCCCGCCGCCTAACCGATCCGGCTGCCCCACCGCTCCTCATCGGCATCGTCAGCCTGGGCCTGCTCCCTTTCATCCCGGTCCTCCCCGGAGTGGGGAGTCTGTTGGTATTGGCCCAGGGCGTTCTCTCCTGGAAGGGAGCCGGGCGACCACGGTGGCCCGCTGTGGTCGCTATCGCCATCGGAGCACTGGGATCGTTCCTGGCAGCGGTCCAGGTGGCGACCGTCCTCCTTTCCGCAGTGGGGGTCTCTCCCTGAAGGGCCTATGTTGGTTGACTGACACAACAGATTGCGATCCCGTCGCCCGGCGACTCAAGTCGCGGGCTACAAGTGGCGAAGCCGCCCCCCGGCGGCTGGAAGCCGCGGCTACGGGCCGCAAAGCCCGCCTTCGTGGGCTTCCAGCCACCGGGAGGAGGGAATACCTCCTTAGCAAAATCGTTTGACGAAGTGCCTGCCGAGTTTTGTCAGCCAACGAAGGGTCTATGTTTACGAGGAGGAGCAGGTATGAGCGAAATCGCGCCTGAACCCGTCGGAAGGTTCGACGAACCTGACGAGAACGAGAAGAAGACGAACGTGTGGCTCATCGTCGCCATCGTGGCGATCGCCCTGATCGTGCTTTGTTGCTGCTGCGCTGGTCTAGCGACACTGGCTTACCTCGCCTCGGAGGGGGAACTGGGGCTGCTCCTGCCCTCCCTTCTGGCCCTGTAACGGATCCAACCGCGTCGCCCGGCCCTGTCCTTCAAAACGTGTGCCCCATCGCAGAGAAGCGCAGAGGAGAAAAACAAACCCTGCGCCCTTCGCATCCATCTGCGGTACGCAAAGAGAAGCACCTGGAGAGGCGGCACATTCGTCAGTGAAAATTCCAGAGTCCATCCGATCGATCCTGGAGAACTTACCCGAGCGCCCCGGCGTCTATCTGATGCGGGATGCGCAAGGGGAGGTCCTTTACATCGGTAAAGCGGTCAACCTCCGCAGCCGCGTCCGCTCCTATTTCACCCCCTCCGCCCAGGAGAACGCCAAGATCCGGCGACTGGTGGCCCGCGTGGCCGACCTGGAGTTCATCGTCACCGACTCCGAACTGGAGGCCCTCATTCTGGAGGCCAACCTCATCAAGACCCACCGGCCTCGCTTCAACGTCCGCCTCCGGGACGACAAGCGGTACCCCTACATCAAGATCACCTGGGCCGAGCCGTTCCCCCGCGTGCTGGTCACCCGCCGGGTCGAGCGGGACGGGAGCCGCTACTTCGGCCCCTACACTTCCTCCGCCGCCCTCCATCAGACACTGGACCTGCTCCGCCGCTCGTTCCCGTACCTCACCTGCAATCGGAAGATCACCGGTCGGGACGAGCGGGCCTGCCTCTACTACGAGATGGGGCGCTGCCTCGGCCCGTGCATCGGCGCGGTCACCCAGGAAGAGTACCGGGCGATGATCGAGGGGCTGATCCGTTTCCTAGAGGGTCGGAGCGACGAGGTCGTCGCCGACCTGGAGCGGAGGATGCGGGCAGCGGCCGACGCGCTGGACTTCGAGCGGGCTGCGCGGCTGCGGGACCAACTCCAGGCGGTCCAGAGGGTGGTGGAGAAGCAGAAGATCGTCGCCGCCGCTGGGAGCGACCAGGACGTGATCGCCTTCGCCCGCGACGACGGCAACGCCTGCGTGCAGGTCTTCTTCATCCGGGGCGGTCGCCTCCTGGGGCGGGAGTACTTCCTGCTGGAGGGGGCGGAGGAGGAAGAAGACCGGGAAGTGATGGCCGCCTTCCTCAAGCAGTTCTACCGGGATGCCCCTTACGTCCCCCCGGAGGTGATCCTGCCCGAGGAGGTGGACGAGGCGTTGGTGATCGAGCGGTGGCTGCGGAGCAAGCGGGGGGCCAAGGTGACGCTCCGCGTGCCCCGGCGGGGACGGGCGCGCGACCTGGTGCGGATGGCGACCGAGAACGCGGTCCAGACCCTCCAGATGCTCCGCGCCCAGTGGGAGGCGGACGCCGTCCGACAGGAACAGGCGTTGGAGGAGTTGAAGGAGGCATTGGGCCTTCCCGCTCGCCCGGCCCGCATCGAATGTTACGACATCTCCACCACCCAGGGGACCGAGCCGACGGGCAGCATGGTCGTCTTCGTCCAGGGGGTCCCCCGCAAGTCCGACTACCGCCGCTTCGTCATCCAAACCGTGGAGAAGCCGGACGACTACGCCGCGATGCGGGAGGTGCTCACCCGGCGGTTCCGCCGCTGGCAGACGGCGACCTCGGGAGAGGTGCAGGGGACGCGGGGGACGAAGACCTGGGCGATCCTGCCGGACCTGCTGATCGTGGACGGGGGGCGGGGGCAGTTGGGCGTGGCGGTGGAGGTGCTGGAGTCCTTCGGGCTGCAGGACCGCGTAGCGGTGGCCGCGCTGGCCAAGCGAGAGGAAGCCCTCTTCCTTCCTAATTGCGCCGAACCGGTCCGGCTGCCCCCCGGTTCCCAGGGGCTCTTTCTCCTCCAGCGCATCCGGGACGAGGCCCACCGGTTCGCCGTCTCCCACCATCGGCTCCGGCGGAAGCGGGCTGGCCTGGCCTCCGAACTGGACGCGATCCCCGGCATCGGCCCGGCACGGCGCAAGGCGCTCCTGCGCGCCTTCGGCTCCCTCGCCCGCATCCGCGCCGCCAGCGTGGAGGAACTGGCCGCCGTTCCGGGTATCTCCCGCACGCTCGCCGAGACCATCAAGGAACACCTGGGAGGCGGATGAGCCGATCGGTGAGCGAAGGTCTGGATGTGAGTTCGGACATGGCTTCCCGGTGGAACACCCCAGAGACACAGAGAGCGCAGAGGAGCGTTGAAGAAACCTCTGCCTCCTCTGCGCCTCCGTGGTGAAAAACGACGGATGTCCGAACTCGTGTCCAGAGCGCAGGGTGAGCGGTTGCGGTTTTCGACCTCTGTGGTAGAATGCTATGTCATCGGTCGGACCGATGCCACGGAGGTTGATATGCCGACTTCGATGGAGGACCTGAAACAGAGACTGCTGGAAGAGCGGGCCCGGCTGTTGGAACAGGTGAGTCGATTGGGCAGCAACACCTACAGCGGAGCCGGGTACGGCAACCACATCGCCGACGACGCCACCGAGACCTACGAACAGGCCAAAGAGGTCTCGTTACAGCAAAACGAGGCGGCCATTCTTCGGCAGGTAGAGCGCGCCCTTCTGAAGTTTGAGCGGGGAACCTACGGGATCTGTGAATCATGCGGCGCGCCGATCGACTGGGCCCGCCTGAAGGCCCTTCCATACGCGATGTACTGCCTGGAATGCCAGACTCGGCTCGAGCGTGGGGGATAGGGGGCGCCGGTTGCGTCGATTCCAGGCAGAGGGCCTAATCCTTCCCTTGGTCGCCTTACTGACGCTGGCGGCGGACCAGGTCAGCAAGCAGTGGATCGTGACCCATCTGGAGTGGGGTCAGTCGATGGACCTGGCGTCCTGGCTGACCCCTGTTTTGCGCATCACCTACGTCACCAACACCGGCGTCGCCTTCGGTCTGCTCCAGGGGATGGGGGACATCTTCACGATCGTCGCTATCGTGGTGGTGGGGATCCTTCTGTGGTACTACCACTCCCTCCCTCCAGGGCAGATCCTGCTGCGCATCGCCCTGGGCCTCCAGTTGGGCGGAGCGATGGGCAACCTCGCCGACCGGCTGATGCGTGGGGCGGTAGTGGACTTCCTCGACTTCAATTTCTGGCCGCTGCAGCAGTGGCCGCTCTTCAACCTTGCGGACGCGTCCATCGTGACCGGCGTGGGTCTCCTGATGCTGACGATGCTGTCCGACCTGGAAACGGCGGAAACCGGGGAGGAAGGCAAGCAGCAGGAGGCGGGGTAACGAAGTGGACCCGGTGGAAGAGGCCGTTTTCGTCGTCGAAAAGGGGGGTGAGCGGCTGGATCGGTTCCTGGCGGACCGACTGCCGGACCTGAGCCGCATGCAGGTGCAGCGGCTGATCAAGACCGGCCTGGCGACGGTCAACGACCAGCCCGCCAAACCCGCCTACCGGGTCGAACCGGGGGACCGGATCGTCGTGAGGGTACCCGACGAGTCGGAGCCGGTGATCCGGCCCGAGCCGATCCCGCTGCAGGTCGTGTACGAAGACGAATACCTCCTGGCGGTGGACAAACCGGCCGGGATGGTGGTCCACCCGGCGGCAGGCCACAGCAGCGGGACCCTGGTCAACGCGCTCCTGGCCTACTGCCCCCAGGTGGCCGACGTGGGCGGAGTGGACCGTGCTGGCATCGTCCATCGGCTGGACAAAGACACCTCCGGCCTGTTGCTGGTGGCGAAGGATCCCGAAACCCACGCCGCCCTCCAGCGTCAGTTCAAGCACCGGCAGGTGCGCAAGACCTACCTGGCGCTGGTGGAAGGGCGGATCTACCCCAAAGAGGGGATCGTCGAAGCGCCGGTGGGGAGAGATCAGCGGGCGCGGAAGCGGATGGCGGTGACGCGGACCGGCCGGCCTGCGGTGACGCAATACCGGGCGGTGGAGTACTTCCGCGACCACACCCTCCTGCAGGTCCGTCCCCACACCGGCCGGACCCACCAGGTGCGGGTCCACCTGGCCTGGCTGGGGTACCCGGTGGTCGGGGACCGGGTGTACGGACGGCGACGACAACCGCTCCTGCCCCACCGCCACTTCCTACATGCCCAGGAGTTGGTCTTTACCCACCCGGCGACGAAGGAAAAGGTCACCCTCACTGCGCCGCTCCCACCGGACCTGAAGGCGGTGTTGACCCGGTTGAGAGAAGAGAGATGAAGCCGTCCGAGAGACGGGACCTGATCGTGGAGGTTGTCGAGGTCCGCGGTCGCTGTCCGATCCACCGGGTAGGGGATCGATTCCACGTCCAAGACGGATACCGTCTGATGGCAGAAGGGCCGATCTGCCTCCACGCCCTGCAGTCACTGGCCCCCTACTACGTCCCGCTGAGCCGGGGGATCAACCCCGCCGACCTGGGACTGAACGGCCCGGACGGTGCGGCCTACGTCCAGTGCCTGGACCCGGTGGGCTACACCGGCGGCGGGACCATCGTTTTTAGGATAGAAACCACAGAGGCACGGAGAACGCAGAGTTAAATAAAACCTCGACTTCTCTGCGTCCACCGTGTCTCTATGGTTGACAAAGAGGGAGGAGGATATGCGGGAGATCACGGTAG
>DUEL01000118.1 GCA_011192125.1 Thermoflexia bacterium | reverse complement strand
CGTCGAGGGCAGTCTGGATGATGCGCTGGCCGCCTTCTGGGGTAGCCACCGAGTCGTAGTTGGGGACGGCCTCGCCGCCGAGGGCGCGGATCTCCTCCACCACGGCATCGGCGACCTGCTCCGTACCGCCGGAGCCGTCGGGGGCCACACCCGGGTCGTTGACGACGACCTTCGCCCCGCGCTTTGCCAGTTCCAGCGCGTAGACCCGTCCCAGCCCCCGCCCCGCCCCCGTCACCACCGCCACACGACCGTCGAAACGGATCTCCTCCTGCTCCTCTGCTCCTTCGCCCCTCCGCTCCCCTGGCACCGGCGCTGCTTTCCAGAAATACCCTACAAACCCCCGCTCCTCGTCCACGTGGTGCCGTCGGAAGACCATCCGGACCGGCATCCCGACGTACACCTCGTCCAGTTCGCAGTCGGTGAAGTCGGCCATCATCCGGCCGCCACCCTCGAACTGGATCATCCCATAGATGGCGGGCGGATCGACCGAGACGGCCAGCATGTCGCCGGTGAAGGACTTGACCACGGCGGGGACGTCGGCGAACTCGTAATCTTCCTGAGAATGAACCGCGCCGCATTCGGGGTTGACGCAGATGTCCATCTTGGGGAACTGGACCGTGCCGCAGACAGTGCACCGGCCGCCCACCAGCCCCAGGATCATCTTCCGCTTCCGCCAGAGGGTGGTCATCGCCGTCTGTTTCGGAGCCTCGGCCCGGATCCCCTCCTCAGTGATGATCAGGTCGCGGAACTTGAGGAACTTGAGGTAGTTGTCGGTGCTCTTCTTGTTCGCCAGGGAGCCGCGGACGCCGGTCCGCGGCGGGAGGTCCTGAATGGCCTCGGTGACCTCGAAGAGGAGGGCATCGCACCCCTGACCGAACCCGGCCACGAGGATCCGCTCGCCGGGTTGGGCCGCCTCCAGGGTGTGGACCAGCATCACCAGCGGGTGGGCGGCCCCGGTCTCTCCGCAGACCTCGTGGAGGTTATCGACGATCTGCTCGGGCCTGGCCCCCAGCGCGCGGCCGATCCGACCGTGCTGCCGCTTGATGAAGCAGGGGTAGACCAGTTTGTCGATCTCCTCGATGGAGAGGTTCAGTTTCTCCAGCAGCCCACGGATGGCCTCCGGGATGATCTTGGCGTACCCCTCGTCCCGGACCCACCGCTCCTCCCAGGTGTAGTCGAAGCGGCGGCGAGCGGATCGGTAATGGCTCACGAAGTCGTAGGCGACGGAGTGGGCTCCCTTGAACTCGGCGATCACGTCCCCTTCGCCGACGAGCAGCGCGGCAGCCCCGTCGCCGAACCACATCTCGTAGAAGGAACCGGCCTTCGCCTCCCGCCGATCCGAGGCGGCCACCAGGACCCGCCTCCGTTCCCCACCTTTGATCGCCTCCAGCGCGGCGACCAGGGCCGTGGTGCCAGCCCGCAGCGTCGAGGTGAAGTCGGCGGTCAGGATCTCCTCCCGCAGATTGAGGGCGGTGGCGACGATTCCAGCGTTAAGACGGTCGGCGAAGGGAAGGGTGGTCGAGGCCAGGTAGAGGCCGTCCACCTCCCGTTTGTCCACTCCGACCAGGCAGTCCCGCGCCGCGGCCACTGCCATCGTCAGGCTGTCCTCGTCCCAATTGCAGAACGACCGCTCCCCCTGAGCGACGGTGATGATCGCCGGGGCCAGCCAGCCGATGTTCTGGACGATGCTGGCCCGGCCGAGCCGCAGCCGGGGGATGTAGCCGCCATAAGAGATGATACCGATCATCGCGGTCTCCTCCCTGCGCCTTCACCCTCCCGCAGGCTTGGAGCCTGCGGGAGGGTTGAGATCACAACCCAAACAACCTCTGCACCAACTGCGACTTCATCAGGTCGCCCTCGATCTTCAACTTGCCGGTGGAGAAGGCCTGCATCGCGGAGAGCTTCCCTTCCACCAGGGCCAGGAAGTCACCGTCGGCCATCTTGAGGGTGGTGGTGGGGCTGGGATGGACCCCCTCCTCGACGGTGCAGGTCTGATCCTTCACCACCACGAACCAGTCCCCACCGCCGGGGCCGGAGATGGAAAACTGGAACACCACGTCGACCCCGGCCGCCTTGTCGGCCCGGAACCGGTCCGCCAGCCCCTCGAACACCGCCCGCACCGACAACCCTCGCTTCCCCGCTTCCTTGCTTCCCTCCACTCCTTGTTCCCTTGCTTCCTTGCCCTCTTGCTCCCCGGCGAGCATCGCCATCAACGCCGCGTTCGCGTCGGGATATTCCTGCGCTCCCTCCAGCGAGACGATCCGGTCCCAATGGGCAGCGACCTCCTCGGGGGTGGGCGGCTCGCCTTCGCCTATGTGCACCCCAGGCCCGCTCACCACCGCCGCCCGGCCGTAGACCCCGCCCCCGGCGTTGTAGATCCGGCCGCTCACCGGACACTGCTCGGAGCAGAGGTAGAGGACGAGGGGGGCGACGAACTCCGGTTTGAGCCGGTCGTGCAGATCAGGCGGCAGGATCTCCCGGGTGAGCCGCGTGGCGGCGATGGGAGCAACGGTGT
>DUEL01000117.1 GCA_011192125.1 Thermoflexia bacterium | reverse complement strand
GGCGGGGTCGGATGGGAGATAGACCTCCCCATCCGGCCCTACGACCTCCACCCGGTCCGCCTCCGGCGCGGGGCGGATGGGGAGGGGATCGCCCGGACGCAGCACGCTCGCCTCCCCCATCTCTCCCGACGGGAGCAGCCAGCCGGTCAGGTTGGCGACCAGGATGGGGAAGGCGACCCGCAGCGGGAGGTCGGAGTCGTGCAGGTCGAAGGTCAGCACCGCCAACCGCCCCTCCGGCCGCTCGGCGACCATCAAGAGCGGCCCGCCCTCTGCCTCGATCAGCACCCGCGCCCCCGGCGGCTCCTCCACCCGCCAGGCCTGCAGGACGTGCACCTCGTCCCAATCGACGTAGCGGAGGATCGGGTCGTCCGTCGCCGTCCGGACCACCTGGGTGGCCGTGAAAACCTCGGTAGCCCCACCGTAGGGGCCGATGACCCAGAGGTTGCCTGGAGGGAGAGTGGTCGTGATCGGCCCGTCGGCCACTACCAGGTCGTAGGGCTCCTCAGGGAGGGGCTGTCCTGGCGCGATCCGGGTCAGTTCGACCTCCGGCAGCATCGCCAGTGCCCGCTCCAGGAAGAGGTTGCCCGGCGTGATCAGGAGGACCCGTCGCTGGCCTCCACCCGCCCGCACCGCCCAGGCTGTGTCGTCCAGCGGCAGGGGATCGTCCGTCTCCAGTCCGGCCTCCAGGAGGTGCAGGTCGTAGGGGAGGTCGTCCAGCACCAGGGCAGCGGTGCCACGAGGCGGGATGGAGAGGGACCGGACGTCGAAGGGGACGCCGTCGGCCCGGAGGGTGACGCGGGTCTGCGCTGGCTCCGCGCCGAAGTTGGCGACGCGCAGGAGGGCCTGGGGACCGGTCGATCCTTCCCGCACGGCCAGGGCCAGGATCGCCAGGTTGTCCTCCCGCTCCCCCACCCGCAGGAAGCGGACCGCCCCCGGCAGGGGGGGGAGACTCTCCGGGATGGCTCCGTCGGATAGAAGGACGAAGCGGGGCTCCGGCACCCCGGCGGCGAGACCGGCGGCGAGGGCGAAAGCGGCCTCCCAGTCGGCGGGGCCGTCGGTGGGACGGGCTGCCTCCAGTGCACGGCGCAGCGCGGCCCGGTCGGTCGTGGCGGCGGAAAGGACCTGAGGTTGTGGTCCGACCAGCACCACCGTCGCCACGTCGTTCGGCCCCAGCCCCGCCACGATCTCCAGCGCCATCTGCCGGGCCGCCTCGAAGCGGGTGAGGGCGACGTCGGTGGCCTGCATGCTAGCGGAGCCGTCGAGCAGGATGACGACGCTCCCCGCGACGGGGGTGCGGGTAAGCAGGAAGGGCCGCGCCAGGGCCAGGACCAAGAGGGCCAGGGCGAGCAGTTGGAGCAGCAGGAGCAGGTTCCGGCGGAGCCGCTGCCAGGGGGTATTGGCCTCCCGGTCGCGCAGCAGCCGCTGCCAGAGGAGCGTGCTGGAGACCCACACCTCCCGCCGTCGGAGTTTGAGCATGTAGAGCAGGAGGATAGGGAGGGCGAGCAATGCCAGAGTGAGTGCCGGGATGTTTAGAAAGCCCATTGGTGTGATGCGTGATGCGTGATGCGTGATACGTGATGCGTGATACGTGATACGTGATGCGTGTTAGCGGAGGAGGCGGGCGCGGCGGAGGTCGTGGAGGAGGGCACGGTCGAGAGGAACGGCGGTGGTGAGGGGGACGTAGAGGCCATCGCGGGCGCGACATGCGGCGCGGATCTCCTCCTGCCAGGCCGCCAGCCGTCGCCGGTACAGGTTCCGCATCCCGCCGTCCACCGTCACCTCCTGGACCTCCCCCGTCTCCACATCCACCAGCCGCAGGTCGCCTCCCAGCGGCGGGTCCACCTCGTCGGGGGTGAGCAGGTGGAGGAGGGCGACCTCGTGGCCGCGGGCCGCCAGCGCTGTCAGCCCCTCGACGTAGCCAGTGGGGGAGAACAGGTCGGAGATCAGCACCGCCAGCCCGGCCCGTCCCCCGGCGAAGCCGTAGGCCCGCAGGGCCGCGTTCAGGTCGGTGGTCCCTTCGGCTTCCAGTCCCTCCAGCCACTCGAACAGCCGGAGCGCGTTCCCCTGCCCTCGTACCGGCCCGAACCTCGCGGCGACCTCACCGCTCCGCAGCAGGGCCACCTGCAGCCGATCCCCGCCGACCAGCGCCACGTACCCCAGCGCCGCCGCCAGCCTCCGCGCGTAGTCCCACTTGTCCCTCTGTCCCTCTCTCTCTCCTTCTCCCCTCCACCCCATCGACCCGCTTCCGTCGACCAGAACATGCACTGCCAGATCTTCCTCCTCCTCAAACAGTTTCACGAACGGCCGTTCCAGCCGGGCGTAGATGTTCCAATCCACCCGCCGCAGGTCGTCCCCGCGGGCGTACTCCCGGTAGTCGGCGAACTCCACCGACGTCCCGCGCTTGGTGGACCGCCGCTCCCCCTGCACCTGTCCCCGGCGCGGACGGCGGACGTGGAAGGAGAGGGTGGCGAGGCGGGTCAGCAGGTCACCTTCAAGGAGCACCGCTCCCTCCTTGTGCTTCTCCTGCCGCCGTGGTATAGTTGAAACACATCGTCAACGACATCGAGGCCAGTTCCTGATGGATTTTGAGATCATCGGGCCGATCATTGAGATCGAGACCATCGCCATCGGCCATTCGATCCGCGAACTTCCGCGCCTGCGCCGGATTTATGGCCCCGGACGCTGAAGGAAACGGAAGGGAGTGGCAACCATCCGCCTGCCCGATGGCACCATTTGCCGGGCAGAAGTACATTGGTACGAAGCCCACGGTATTGGCAAGAAAGAATTCAAGATCAAGCGTATCCTGTGGGAAGAATGAAGGCTCGTTTTGCCGTCTGTCTGAATAACGAAGGGTTCTCAGCATCGCTGGAGCGATTCAAGATATACCGTGTGCTCCCCGACGAACGAGCCGCGAAGCACGGCCTGTTGCGGATCGTTGACGAGTCGGGTGAGGATTACCTCTATCCCGCTGACCGCTTCGCCCCTATCGAACCACCGGAGGCCGTGGAACGGGCATTTGAGGCATCCCTCGCCTCCACTTCTTAACCCCTCGTACTCCTGCATCTCGCACCCCGGCTGTTGTCCCTTGCTCCTTCACCCCTCCACACTCCTCACCACCTCTCCCACCACCTCATCCGCGCTGATCCCCTCCGCCTGGGCCTCGAAGTTGAGGAGGATCCGGTGGCGGAGCGCGGCGGGGGCGACGGCCCGGATGTCCTCCAGGGCGACGTTGAACCGGCCCGCCATCAGCGCGGCGACCTTCCCCCCCAGGAGCAGCGCCTGCGCACCCCGGGGGCTGGCCCCGTACCGGACGTACCGGCGCACGATGGGGGGCGCGCTCTCGTGGTCGGGGTGGGTGGCCAGCACCAGCCGGGCGGCGTACTCGGCCACCGGGGAGGGTGCCGGGACCTGACGGGCCAACTCCATCATCGCCAGCACCGTCTCCCGATCCGCCACCTTCTCCACCTGCGGTTCCGCCGCCCCCGTGGTCCGGTCCAGGATCTCCACCAACTCCTCCGCCGAGGGGTAGGTCACGTTCACCTTGAAGAGGAACCGGTCCAACTGAGCCTCCGGCAGGGGGTAGGTCCCCTCCATCTCGATGGGATTCTGGGTCGCCATGACCATAAAGGGGGGCTCCAGAGGGTAGGACCGGTTGGCGACGGTGACGGTCCGCTCCTGCATCGCCTCCAAGAGCGCCGACTGGGTCTTGGGCGTGGCCCGGTTGATCTCGTCGGCGAGGAGGAGGTGGGTGAAGACCGGACCGGGCTGGAAGCGGAAGGTCCGCCGGCCGTCCTCCGTCTCCTCCAGGATGTCGGTGCCGACGATGTCGGCGGGCATCAGGTCGGGGGTGAACTGGATGCGGGCGAACTTCAGGTCGAGGACGCGGGCCAGCACCCGGACGAGCATCGTCTTGCCCAGGCCGGGGACCCCCTCCAGGAGGACGTGGCCGCCGGCGAAGAGACCGATGAGGACGTGGCGGACCACCTCCCGCTGCCCCACGATGTACTTGCCGACCTCCTCCTCGATGCGGAGGGCGAGAGGACGAAAGGATGAAGGTGTAGCGATCTGCTGACCGTCTCTGCTCTCGCCCTGAGGCTGAGATGCATCAGAAGAACGGTTGGGCTTTGGCATCTTCTTTCCCCCGTGTTATAATGTTTTGTGATGGATCGGATCGAAGTGCTACGATGCCATATCCCTGAGATCGTGAAGGACCTCCCCGTGCGGCTGGCCTACCTGCACGGCTCCGTGGCGCGGGGGGAGGCCACGCCGCTAAGCGATGTGGACATCGCGCTGGTCTGCGACGAGGGCCTCTCTCCTCGTGAGCGATTGGAGGTCATCCTCCGCGTGAGCGCTGAACTCTCGCGCCGGGCTGGGATCGCCGAGGCCGATGTGCGCGTCGTCAACGACGCCCCGCTGGTCCTGCGGGGGCGGGTGGTGTGCGAGGGCGTGCTTCTCTACGCCCGCGACGAGGCCGACCGCATCGCCTACGAGACCCGCACCCGCGACGAGTACTTCGACTTCCTCCCCTTCCACCGCCGCCTCCAGGAAGCGTTCCTGAAGAACGTGCGAGAGCGGGGATTGATGTATGGTAAACCGTGATACGATAGAACGTTTCACTCGCCTCCTACGCCAGTACCTGAAGCACCTGCGTCAACTGGCCGAAGTGCCTGATGATCGCTTCCTGGCGGACCCCCACCTCATCGGAAGCGCGCGGTATTACCTTACGGTGAGCATCGAGGCCTGTCTGGACATCGCCAACCATCTGATCGCCTCTGAGGGGCTTCGCTCGCCCAAAGACTACAAAGACGCGTTCCGGGTTCTCCACGAGGCGGGCGTCCTTTCCGGCGAACTGAGCGCCAGGATGCAGGCACTCGCCGGGCTGCGCAATTTGCTGGTCCACGTGTACTGGGACGTGGACGATGCGCTGATCCACCAGAGCCTGCGCACAGAGTTGGACGACTTCGAGCAGTATGCTCTGGCGATCCTGACTCACCTCGAGTCCTCTATCTCCACGTAGACCACACCTTCTTTCTCACGGCTCCAGCGCTGCGAAATAATCCTTCACGTACTGCTTCATCCCCAGCGGGATGTACGATTCCTCCAGCGCGGCATAGGCCTGGGCGGCGTAGTCGGCGTAAACCTCCCGATAGGGAACCGTGGCCCGACCGGACGCGGCGGGGAGCGGACGGCGGTCCTGCGGCAGCCCGCCCTCCCCCTCGCGGCCCAATTCCACCTCAGTCCCTTCTCCCTCCAGCCGGTAGGGGACGAACACCTCGTCGTAGGGCGCGCCGGTCCCGGCGTCCTCGTGGTGCCCCGGTGAGGTCTGTTGCCCCGCTCCCTGCCCGCCTGCTCCCTCCCCCTCTTGCGTCCCCGTTTCCTGTTCCCCTGCCTCCTGCGCCCCTTGCGACCCTGCTCCTTGCATCCCTGCTCTCTGCCCCCCTGCCGCCCGCGCGATCTCCCCCCGCCCCTCCTGCAGCGCCGCCAGAGCCTGCTCCACCGTCTCCTGCCGCTCCACCCGCGCTCCGGCCTCCGCCAGCCGCTGCGCTGCCTGCCGAATCGATTCCTGCGCGTCGCGGATGTCCCCCCGCTCCAGGGCGCGCGCCGCCTCGTCCAGTTGCCGGGCCAGATCGGGATCGGCCTCCGCCAGCGCTTCCGCCGCCTCCGCCAACTGTCGGGCCAGATCCAACTCCTCCTCGCGGGTCAGCGGCTTCCCCTCGGAGCCTGCGTAGGAGGCCAGCGTCTGGGCTGCTGCCCCGTACTCCCCCCGCGCCAACGCTTCGGCGAGGTCGCGGGTGAGGTCGGAATCGGACAGCGCTCCAGCGGAGCGCCGTAGCCCCTCCCGCACCGTCGCCGCGCCGGGGTCCTGCAGCCGGGCCAGTTGCCGCTCCGCCTCCGCCAGCGCCGCCACCGCCTCCTCCGGCGATGCCCGTCCTTTCTCCAGCGCCTCGATCGCCTCCTCCAGCGCCTGTAGGATCGCCTCCCGGTCGGCCTCCGTCAGCCCCTCGGCCTGCTCCACCGCCTCCCGCTGCGCCTCCAGCGCTTCGATCTGCTCCTCCACGGCGGCGCGGACCGCGGCCCGCTGCGCCAGCACCGCGTCCTGGGGGTTGGGGAGCCACAGGAGCAGCGCCAACCCCAGCGTCAACACACCCAGCACGGCCGGGGCGCGGCGGGGAAGACGGAGCGGTAGCCCCGTCCGGACGTCCACTCGACCGATCGTCTCCAGCGTCTCCGCCAACTGCGCGGCGGCCATCGCAGGCGGAGTGCGCAGCCGTCCCTCCCCGATCTCCACCGCCGTCGTCAGCCGCTCCGCCAGGCCGAGCCTCCGGTCGAGAACGCGAGCCAGCCGGTGGCGCGGCCAGGGGCGGACCAGCGCCGCCAGCATCCCGCCCAGGCCGCCGGCCACCGATCCCAGCAGCGCGACCACCGCAAGCGACCGGGCGGGGAGGAGGGGCCACAGCCGGGCGGCCACTGCCACCGCCGTCGCCAGCGCCAGCCCGCCGACCGCGCCCCACGTCCCCCAGGCCACGCCCTCCACCCAGCGCAGCCGCCACCCCCACCGCCGCAGCATCTGCTCCATCTCTCCTTGCCCCTTGCTCCCTGTTCCCTACCGCGTCTCCTGCCTCCGCACTCGTCGGATCGTCAGCGCCACCAGCACGATCCCCACCGTCAGATAGACCACCGTATAGACGATCCATCCCGAGGGGACCCAGATGGAGCGGCCGCCGACGGGGACGCGGAAGAGCCAGATGGCCTGCTCTTCCGTGAGGACGACTTCGGTGAGGATCGAAGCGGTGATCGGGTTGAGGCTTAGCAAGGAGAAGAACGTGTACATCAGGACGATCCGCGCCGTCGTCGACATCTGGACCGAACTGTAGCCGCTGATGATGGGATCGCCCAATGCGGCCACGAGGCCCAGCACCAGAGGCATCCCCACCGTGATCAACAGGACGACGGAGTAGGCGACGACCGTGGCGACGAGGGTGGTACGGACCAGGGCGGAGGCGAAGAGGCTTATCGCAGCGACGGCGAAGGCGGTCACCAGCAGGACCGCCAGGGCCAGCACCAGTTCCTTCGCCACCACCCCTCCCAGCATAAACGCCAGGCTCTCCAGCGGCACGGCGGTCAGGATCAGCAGGAGAACGTAGGCCAGGGCCGCCCCCAGTTTCC
Organism: Thermoflexia bacterium; assembly: GCA_011192125.1. Classification (GTDB taxonomy): domain Bacteria; phylum Chloroflexota; class Anaerolineae; order B4-G1; family DUEL01; genus DUEL01. The sequence goes on along the minus strand of DUEL01000117.1, from coordinate 5,488 downwards.
CCAGGACCAGCCGTCGGGCGGGGAGGAGGGTGGTGCGGAGGATCTCGTAGGTCTTCCGTTCTCGCTCGCCGCTGATCGCTCCGGCGGTGAAGGCCGGCGTGATGAAAGCGACCAGGAAGATCTCCAGGAGGACCACGGTGGAGAAGAGCACTTTGCCCGCGTAGGCGACCGCGCCCCAGCCACCAGGGGTGGAGGTCAGGTTAAAGTATAGGGCGTAGACGATGCTGGTGAAGCAGCCCAACATCGCCAGATAGACGGATAGCATCATGAAGGCCCGCGCCCCGCGCATCCGCCCGCGCAGTTCTTTGACCAGCATGGGGTTGAGTTCGCGGGAGAACGAGCGACGGCGTCGGGCGACCATCTCCTTTGCCTCCATATCCCTCTAATAGGGCGGCTCGGCCGGTCCACGGTAGCCGCACATCCCCATCCGAGGCGAATTGACGAGCGGGAGAGGCTCCCCATATTCCTTGTGGGGGTGCGTCGTGGCGTGCTCGTCGCACAGCGCACCGAAGACCCCCTCCACGACCAAACACTCCACGCAGAGCCACCTGGCCGGCCGTCCACACTCGATGCAGGGGATCTCCGGCGGTACATTGCGTGCCATGAGAGCGATCGGATGTCCCGTAGTTGGCTTGCCCTGGCGGGAAGAGAGGACTTTTATCCGCGTTTCGGAGGTGGTGCCGAAGTCGTATTGATGGATGAAAGTGCGGCCGGGCGCGAACACCTCTTTGGCTCGCCGGCTCATGGGGATGTCGGGACTCCCCCAGCCTCGGATGGAGAACCGGCTCAGATGGCCGCAGCATTCAAGCCAGATGGCGCGTAGATAGCGGTCGAGCGTGTCCAGCGTCGCCGATCCCCGCATCTCCAGATGGAGCCAGTAATCGCCCCTCCACGCATCCTCTACCTGCAGATGGAAGAGCGTCTCCGTCCTGCCCGGTCCCTGTTCCGCGGCCGCGATAACGGCCTGCCGCTCAGGACAGGCCATCAGATGGCGTCTCATGCCCCCTTTGGCGATCTCCCGTCCGCAGTAGGAGCAAATGCCCCTGGATTGCCTCTTTCTGGACATCGTTCTCCTCACCTTGTGTGTCGTGCCTCAACGGGGCCCGTCCCGCTCCGACTCTACGAGACAATCCCCTTTGTTAGATGGAGGAATACCTCTTCCAGACCTTCCTCCTCCTCGTAGAACCGAATCACGGCGAAGCCCGCGGCCGTCATCGCGGCGAGGAGCGCGGCCAGCGCCGCGTCGTCCCCGGAGAAGGCCACCCGCAGGTCGCCGTCCCCCTCGGGCAGGCTCACCTCCGCCACCCCCTCCTGGCCCGCTAACCACGCCCGCGCCGCCTCCGCCCGTCCGTCCGCCAGGCCCACCCGGACCAGGCGGTGGGGTCGAAGCCGACGTCGTACCTCCTCCAGCGGCCCGCTGATCACCAGCCGCCCCGCCTCGATGATCCCGATGTGGGTGCAGACCTCCTCGATCTCGGAGAGGATGTGGGAGGAGACGAAGACGGTCTTCCCCATCGCCTGCAACTCGCGGATGAGTTCCCGGATCTCCACCCGTGCACGCGGGTCGAGGCCGGAGGCCGGCTCGTCGAGGATCAGCACCTGGGGGTCGTGGACCAGGGCGCGGGCCAGGCAGAGCCGCTGCTTCATCCCCCGTGAGAGACTGTCCACATAGTCCTCCCGCCGATGGGCCAGGTCCACCAGCTCCAGCAAATCGTTCACCAGCCGGGGGCGGACGGCGGAGGGGATCTCGTAGCAGGCGGCGAAGAAGTCCAGGTACTCCCACACCCGCATCTCGCCGTAGACGCCGAAGAAATCGGGCATGTAGCCGATGGCCCGCCGCACCGCCCTCCGGTCCTTCGTCACCGAGTGCCCCGCCACCCAGGCCTCCCCCGCCGTTGGTTTGAGGAGCGTCGCCAGGATGCGCATCGTCGTCGTCTTGCCCGCCCCGTTGGGGCCGACGAACCCGAAGACCGATCCCTCCTCCACCACCAGGTCGAGGTCGGCCACGGCCAGCCGCTGCCCGTACCGCTTGGTCAGCCCCCTCGTCTCGATGACCGGTGCCATCAGCGCTGCCCCTCTATCGCTACCTCAAGCCGCTCGATCGTCGTGGGGACCGCGCCCGTGCGCACTCGCAGCCGGATGGCCCCCGCCGGGGAGACGGCCGCGTCGGGGGAGGACAGGGTGAACCGCCCCCAGCCTGTCCCCACCACCGTCCAATCCCCCTTCTCCCAATCCCACGCCGAGACCTCTACCTCTCCGCTCCCTTGGAGCGTCACCTCCATCTCCTCCACCTGCGCTATCCGGATCGCCACCCAGGGCGTGCAGCGGAAGATAACCGACTGGTGCGGACCGATGTATGGATCGTAGGGAGCGCGCTGATCCTCTTCCTCCGGGACGCAGGAGATGAGGCTGGGCGGGATGCTCAACCCGATGTCCTCCTCCGGCATCGCCACCGGCAGATCGTAGACGTAGAGAGCCGTCACCCGCTGGCGGGAGGGCCTGTCCACCACCTCCACCGCCGGCGGTCCCTCCTCCGCCCAGCCGACCAGGTGGACCCCCGGTCCCAGCCCCGGACCGCTGTAGGGGAAGAGGGCGGAGAGGAACTGGTATTTCCGGTAGAGGTCCCGATCGGTCCAGTACTCACCCTGTCCCAGGATCCGCTCCGGCAGGTCGCCCCAGCCGTAGGGGCCGGCGAGGGTAGGTGGGCCGCCAGGAGTGGTGCGCACCGAGGCGTAGAGGTCGAGTTGGGCCGCGGCCTCCGCCCCCGGCTCTAGATCGCCCAGCCGCTGCTCCTCGTAGCCGACGATGAGCACCGCGTCGGTCAGGCGGATCGGGCCGTTGCGGATCGACCCCTCCAGGCGGAAGCCGCCCGTCCTTGGCGTCAGCCGCAGGTCGGCCTCTATCGGGGTAACATCGGCGTAGGTCTCGGCGATGAAGGGGCGGATACCCCCCACGTCCACCCGCACGCCGACGACGTGGGCCCCTTCCGCCTCCTGCATGACCCGGTCGGCCCGGTCGGTCCGCGAGTCGGCACCGTAGAAGTCCCAATCGGCCTGATAGACCCCGGTCCCGGCGATCCGCAGGTCGTAGGTGGCGCGGCGGGGGGAGAAGATGCCCACCGCCGCCGTCACCCGACCCACGTCGCTCCCCGGTGGGACGCGCACCGCCACCAGTCGATGCACAATGGGGGTGCGGCCCCGAATCTGGAAGCCGGTGAGGTAGGCGCAACCGGTGAAGGCCAAAACCAGCAGGGGGATGGTCGCCCAGGCCAGTTCCCGCCGGTCCAGTCGCTTCAACACCAGGTAGTTGACCGGTCCCACCAGGAGGGTGTAGACGAGCACGAAGGCCAGCAGGTGGAGGACGGAGGGGGCGACCAGGTCGGGGATGGAGCCGACGGCCTCCATCGCCGGGTACCCTTGGCGGAAGGCGATGCGGGGGGGAGGGGAACCGGTCGTCTCGAGGAGGGAGGACCACAGGCGGGCTCCGTCCTCCCATCGGGTGAAGAGATCCGCCCCCGTCCCAAAGGCTAGGAAATCCACCACGCCCGAGCCGTACGCGCGGCGGACGATGAGGGGGAGGTCGCCCTGCTTCAGCAGGACCTCCCCTTCGCGGACCGTCGCCTCGGTGAGGATGTAGGGGCCGGGGGGGAGGACGACTCCCAGCCGCTCCTCCAGCGCCCAGAGGCTGTCCACCGACCGGACGGGGCCCACCGTTACCGGCAACAACCCGGCGATCCCGGCGGCCGTCCGCTCCCCACCGCTTCCCCCGATCACGACCAGGTGTCCCCCGTGAGCCACCCACGTCTCCAGCGCGCGCCGCTGGTCGAGGGAGAGGGCCGAGGTGTCCGCGTCGGCCAACACCAGCAGGTCCACCGCTTCCCACCCCAGGGGGTCCGGCGGCAGGTCGTCCAGAGACGTGTAGGCCACCCGGCCGGATGTACCCGGCGGGGCGACGTCGGTCAGGAAGTTCAGGTTGCCCGCGCCTTCTCCTACGACCACGTACAGCGGGTCCACCCCTCCCACCACGCGGAGGGAGAACCGCTGCTCGACGAGTACCTCACCATCCGCCACCAGGCGGATTTTCCAGTAGGGGGACCAGCCGATCGGGGGGAGGTAGATGAAGTAGGCCTTGCGGGAGTGGGAGGGGAGGGAGACCGGCTTGGCGGCGGTCGGCGCGTCGACGAAGGAGTACGACTCGAGGATGTGGAGCTCCCCCTCGACGTCCGGCCCGTCGTTGGAGAGGACGATGCGCACCGGACACCAGGCGTCGCGGCGGCAGTAGCCGTCGAAGCCGCCGGAGACGGACATCACCAGCCCCTCCCCTTGGGCGAGGACAGGGACGGCGAGGAGAAAGACCACCAGCAGCGCGAGCGCCGCCCGTGTACCGGCAAGCCCGTTCGTGATCCACCTCCTCTCGGTCGCACTCGCCTGTCTAACAGACGACGAGGGCAGGCCATCAGTTCCCGACGGAGGGTATGATAGCACGTATGTAGCGGTGGGACAATCCCGAACGGGTCCGTTTTAGCAGACGGTTGGTGTACGTCCGGCCGACGGTTGATCGACGCTCGCCATGCAGGGCGAGAGGAAGAGGTCGCAGCCGATGGGTTTTCACCGCCGGGACAAAGCAGGTGCGGCGCACCTGGAAACGTTATCGGCGAAGAGAGAGCGTGCGTTGGAGGCGCGTCGCACCTGCTCTATTTCCGGTTTCTGAGAGTTCTGCGTCCCGGCTGTGAGGGGGGCACAGAGAAAACTCTGCGTCCTCTGCGTCTCGGCGGTGAGGATTACTGGGCTTCGAGGCAGGCCCGGAACGCCCGGGCGGCCGCCTCCACGGTGCGCTCGATGTCCTCGTCGGAGTGGGCCAGGGACATGAAGCCCGCCTCGAACTGGGAGGGGGCCAGGTACACCCCCTGTTCCAGCATCGTCCGGAAGAACCGGCCGAAGCGGGCCGTGTCGGCGTTCTTCGCGCTGGCGTAGTCGGTCACGGGATCGGACGTGAAGAAGGTGCAGAACATCGTGCCCACCCGGGTCTGGAAGATCGGCACGCCGGCCTCGCGGGCGGCCTGCCCGATCCCATCGGCCAGCATCGCCGTCTTTCGCTCTATCTCCTCGAAAACCCCCGGTTCCCGCAGCACCTTGAGGGTCTCGATGCCCGCCGTCATCGCCAGGGGGTTCCCGGAGAGCGTCCCCGCCTGGTACATCGGGCCGGCTGGGGCGACCATCTCCATGATCTCTTTCCTACCCGCGTAGGCTCCCACCGGCAGCCCCCCGCCGATCACCTTACCCAGCGTGGTGAGATCCGGCTGGATGCCGTAGAGGGACTGGGCGCCGCCGTAGGCCACCCGGAACCCGGTCATCACCTCGTCGAAGATGAGAAGCGCGCCGTTCTCCTGGGTCAGCCGTCGCAGTCCCTCCAGGAAGCCGGGCTGGGGCGGCACCACGCCCATGTTGCCCGCCACCGGCTCGACGATCACACCGGCGATCTGGTCGGG
>DUEL01000116.1 GCA_011192125.1 Thermoflexia bacterium | reverse complement strand
CGATCCCCCTCCACACGGGGCCGGAGATGATCTTCGTCATGCTCTTGGAGAGCGACGACCGGTACTATACCTACCTGTATTTCGATATGGATACGTACCGCCGGTATGCTTACGTTATGGAGGAGGTCAACGGGCGCTGGGTGGTTGTGCCGGAGGATCTGTATTTCTACTTCCATTCGGGGCGGTGGTTGCGGGTGTTTCTTCCCCTTGCCCTGACCTGGTGGGGAGTGGAGGTGGTGGTGACGTTGGTCGTGTGGATCTTCCGCCGCTCGGCAAGGCTGCGGGCGCGGCTGTTCGGTGGTTCCTGAAGGGTGTGCTATAATACGCCCGCTGACGCTTCGTCTTGTGAGGCGATCGGCGCGCTTTCTTAACCTATCTCTTGGAGGAGATCTACACCGATGAGAGCGAGGCTTCGAATCCGAGGGTGTTCGTCGACGACGGGGGTGTTGTTGCTTCTGTTGGCCCTTGTGACAGGCGTAGCCGGTTGTAGCGGAAGCACACCTCAACCGGCCGCTCCCCCCACGCCCACCCTGATCCCCCTCGCCACCGCCACGCCCACTCTCCCACCGACACCCACGCCGACCCCTGCCTACACTCCTACCCCCACGCCGCTCCCGCCCGACGTCAACCCCCTCACCGGCGAGCGGGTGGACGACCCGGCCGTGCTCGATCGGGTGCCGGTCGCCATCAAGATCGACAACTTCCCGCCCCACGAGGTCTGGCCCCAGCACGGCATCACCGACGCCGACATTATTTACGAGCACTACAACGAGGGATTCGTCTACGGCACCCGGTGGACGGCGATCTATCTCGGGAAGGACCCGGAGAAGGTGGGGAACGTCCGCAGCGGCCGGTTGATCGACCTGGAACTGACCGCCATCTACAAGGCGGTCCTGGCCTGCTGGGGGTTTAGCAATGGGGTGCGAGACATCTTCTTGAATTCCGACCTCTATCCCGACCGCGTCGTCTCCTACAGCCTGGGCAACACCGATCCGGATCCTTTCTATCGAGACACTTCCTCCGGACGGGTGCCCCCCTTTAACGGATACACCGACCCCGAGCGGGTGCGGGCGTGGGCCGAGGCACGCGGCATCAGCGGCCGGCAGGAGGGGCTGGAGGGGATGGTCTTCACCGAGGAGCCGCCGGAGGGGGGTGCCCCGGCGACCCGTATCCTCATCCCCTGGGATAGTATGGACGCGGAGTGGGTCTATGATGAGGCCTCCGGTCGCTATCTCCGCTTCAGCAACGGGACCCCCCATGTAGACGCCCGCGACGGTGCCCAACTGAGCGCGGCCAACGTCGTGGTGCTCTACGTCTCCCAGTGGCTGACCAGCATTGTGGAAGAGCCCCACACCGGCCTGCTCTCGATCCAGTGGGCTCTGTGGAATAAGGACAATCCCTATCGGCGCGCCCTCGTCTTCCGGGACGGGCGGATGTACGAAGGGATGTGGAGTCGGGAGGAACGGTGGGATATGTTGACCCTCGTCGACGAGGAAGGGAACCCCATCCCCCTCAAACCGGGCAACACGTTCTTCGAGGTCATCCCCACCGAAGGGCTGGAGGTCATCGTTGAGCCTTAGACGGTGGTTCTTCGACCTCCGGTATCTGCGGGGACGCGCACCGTGGGATACAGGGGTCACCCCGCCGGAGGTGGTTGAACTGATCGAGGGGGAGCGGATTCCCCCAGGCCGGGCCTTGGACCTGGGCTGTGGCACCGGCACCAACAGTGTCTACCTGGCGCGGCACGGCTGGGAAGTGGTGGGGGTCGATTTCTCCGCCGTGGCCATCCGGCGGGCCCGACGACGCGCCCGGCGGGCGGGAGTGGACGTCCGTTTCTACCGGGCCGACGTGACCGACCTTTCTTTCCTCGATGGCCCCTTCGACTTGGCGCTGGACATCGGCTGTCTGCATAGCGTGTCTCCGGACCGATGGGAGCGGTACGCCGAGGGACTGACCCGGTTGGTCCGACCCGGTGGCCTTTACCTTCTCTACGTCTTCGCTCCTCGACCGAACCGTCCCATCCCTCGGGGCATCGCCCCGGAGGAGGTCCGCGATCTGTTTGTCCCCGCCTTCACTGTCGAGCGGGAGGTGGTTGGGAGGGACCCCAACGGTCCCACGTCCGCCTGGTACTGGCTGCGGCGGGAGCACTTGCCAGCCGACTGCCTTTGAGTAGAATCTCATTGTAGCCCCCCCGAGGCGGTCAGAGGTGAGTGAGAAGCCAGCGCTGCAGATTGAGACGCTGTACGTGGTCGGCGGGCGGCGGGGTGAGGGAACGCCCCCTGGCGTTGCTGTGCTCTCCCCGCCCCTCCGTCGCGCCCGCGGCCGAGATGAGGACATCTTCCTCCTGCTGATCAACCTGGGGGAAGGGACATCCTCCTCCCTCTACCGGCGGCTGCGAGAGGCGGCGGCCCAGGCGTTCTGGACCACCGAGGGGAGCGTGACCGCGGCCCTGAGGCGGGCGATGGGGGCGGCGAACCGGCTCCTTTTCCAGGCCAATCTGGAGGTGGAGCCGGAGGCCCGACGGTATGGCGGTATCACCTGCATCGCTCTACGGGACGGGGAGGTGTTCCTGGCCCAGGCGGGGCCGACCTGGGCCGTCGCCCTCTGCGGTGGACTGATGGAGTCCTTCCCGCGAGAGGACCTCTCCCCGCTCGGTATGGCCGCCTACGCCGATGTCCGCCTGAACTACCTGACGTGCAGTCCGGGGGACGTGCTCTTGGTCTCCACGCCGTGGCTGGGCCGTGCCGCTCCCTCCGACGTCCTCCGACAGATCCTCTCCCGCCCGATGGACGCTTTGTTGGACGGAGTGGAGCAGGTGGGGGCGGAGGAAGACTTCGCCGCCGTGGCGGTCCGGTGGGAGGCGGCGCCAGCCCTCGAGCCTGTGGAACGGGAGATCCCCACAGAGAGACCCGCCCCTCCACCGAAGCCGAAGCAGCCCCGGAAACGGAGGGAGTTGCCGCGCATCACCCTGCCCCGGATCCGACTGCCGGTGAGACAGTGGCTCCGCACTGCGGGGATGGGGATCGCCGCCGGAGCGGTGGCGGCGTGGGGGGCGGTCAAGACCCTCTTCTACCGGATGCTCCCCGGTCGGGCGCCGCGTCCTCCCCGGCGTCGCCGTCGGAGGGAGCCGCGGCCCCTCCCCGAGGAGAATCCCCGGCTGATGGCCGGGCTCGCCCTGGCGATCCTCCTGCTCGTCGTCGCCGTCACCATCTGGGCCTGGATCGCCTACGGTAGCACGATGCACCACCGCGGAGCGCTGGAGCAGGCCCAGGCCTGCATCCGGCAGGCCGAGGCGATTTCAGAACCGGCTCTCGCCCGCGACCAGTGGAAAATGTGTCTGGCGATCCTGGAGGAGATCGGCGACACGCCGGAGGCGGCGGCGATGCGGGGGCAGGCGCAGGCAGCGCTGGACGCGCTGGACCGGGTCCGCTGGGTCGAACCAGTCCTCCTCTGGGACTTTGGGGAGGCGTTTCGGCCCCGTCGGTTGGTCGTGCACGAGCCGTTTCTTTTCGTTCTCGATGAGTCCGGCGAGAACCTCTATCAATTGACCCTGAACGGGACCCGGGACGGGGTGCAGGAGCAGGGAGAGGCCCCGGTCCTCCTGGGACGGGGCCAGGTGGTGGACCAGCGGGAGGTGGCGCGGTTGGTCGATGTGGTCTGGGCGGCGGCGGAGGGGGGGCGGACGGCTGAAGGTCTTCTCGCTTTGGAGGAGGAGGAGACGTTGATCGTCTCCGACGCCTGGGGAACCCAGCGGATCACGCTGGGGATGGCGCCCGACCAGGGGCCTTCGGTGGCGATGGCCACCTTCGACGGGAGGCTCTACTTGCTCGACCCCACGGGGAGCCAGATCTGGCGCTACCTGCCGGAAGGGAAGGGATACCCGAGTCGACCGGAGCCGTACTTCGCCGTCAGTCCGCCTCGTCCGCTGGAGGGGGCGCGCGACCTGGCGATCGACGGCAACGTCTACGTCCTGTTCGACGACGGGACGGTGGAGAAGTTCTTCAAGGGGGAAGCGGCCGATTTCGAGGTCGCCGGGGTGCCGGAGCCGGAGCCGAGGTTCGTCGCCCTCACGGTTAACTCGAACCAGCAGGACGGGCCAGTGATCCTGGTCGACACGGCCGGAGAACGGCTGGTGATCCTCCAGGCCGACGGAACGTTCGTCGAACAGGTGCGAGCACGGAACGGGGCCTTCCAGTCCATCCAGACGGTGGCGTTGGACCCTCTGAGCGGCCGTCTCTACGTGGTGGCCGGGGGAAGGCTGTACTTCGTACCGTAGGGAACCGACGGGACGGGCTCCCCGATAGTTTGCCAGCCACAGGTAGGGAGCCTGTGGGAGGCCCCTTACAGGAGCGGAGAGGATGATCTTCTACACCACGATGGATTCACCGGTCGGCCGGCTGTATCTGGCTGGGACGGAGAGGGGGGTGTGCCGGATCGCCTTCGAGGAAGAGCCGCTGAAGGTGTGGCTGGCCCGTCACTTGGGCGTGGAGCCAGAGGATGAACCAGGGCCGCTGACAGAGGTGGTGGTCCAGTTGCGGGAGTACTTCTCTCGCCTGCGCCGCCGATTCGACGTGCCGATGGACCTTCGGGGCACCCCCTTCCAGCGGGCGGTCTGGCGGGAGGTGGCGTCCATCCCCTACGGGACGACGGCGACCTACGGCGAGATCGCGCGACGGCTGGGCAAGGAGGGGCGCGCCGCCCGCGCGGTCGGGGCGGCCGTCGGTGCCAATCCCCTGCCGATTCTCATCCCCTGCCACCGGGTGATCGGCGCCGATGGGTTGCTAGTGGGGTACGGAGGAGGGCTCTCCCGAAAGGTCCAGTTGCTGCGGCTGGAGGGCGTGCGGGTATAAACCGCAGAAACACAAGGGGCGGGATGGCGTTGCCCTATGGGTAACTCCGTAGAACCAGCGGCAGATAGATGGTGTACTGCACCGCCGCACCGGGCCAGAACCCCCCGGCCAGGGTGTACCCCCCGCCGGTAAGCGCCTGGGTGTGAGCATCGGCCTGGCCTACCGTGCCGCCCAGAGAGTAGCCGTCGCCTGTGCTCCAGGTGTACCCTCCCCCCTCCGCAGTCCACCACGAGAGATCATACCCCCCACCGGATTGGGCCAGAGCCGCGCCTGCGGGGAGTAGCAGGAGCACGCCCAAGAGCAGGAGCAGGACCCACCTCTGTAAACGTGCGCTGTCCATCTCCTGCCTCCTTTGCTGTTCGTTCAGATAGCCTGCTCGGCAGAAAGGTTACGGACAGGTATAAGAGGTGTAATTCTCATCATATACCTGGAAGCAATTCAGCGTGCCGCCACTCCTGGTGATCCCACCGTCCACCTGGCTCACGGCCAGATTCAGAATTCCCGTGGTCATCCGCACGGCATAGGTCCCCTTGAACCGACAGGAATCGGCGTTGACGCTCCCTGGGCCGGCGACGAGGAGGCCATAACTCGAGTAGGTGCTCTGATCGCCGAAAGCGTAAACCCCCTGGATTTCCATCTGACCTCCGCCGAAGAATATAGCCCTGGAATATGAACCTCCTCTGCTGGTGATGGTTCCGCCATATACTTTTGCTGTATCGTAGTTCGCTATACCGTGGTTGTTGCCAGTGGCGTTTTCTGCCAGGAGGGCCACGTGGTGAAGTTCGATGATGGTGTCGCCGTCTCCTGAGTTATAGACAGCGTGGGCGCTTGACCCGCCTCTGGCGATGATGGAACCCCCGCGCGAGACCACCGTGGCGGTCAGGGCGATGTTGCTATCGTTCCGGATGCCAGCCGAGAGTGCGCCCTGTTCCCCCAGCGCCGTGATTCCCTCGGCCTCTAACGTGGCATTCTCGTTGAGAACGCCGTAAGCGTAATTGCCCCCGCTGGCCCGGAAATACCCGCCCTGCAGGAAAGCGCTGGCGCTATCGGTATTGTGAAAGCCCGCGTTGGTGTTGCTGGCGCCGCTGGCTTCGGCGTAAACGTCAGCGGTCCCTACGAAGGTGTTCGTCCCACCGGTCTGGACGCCGTAGGCATAGTTGCCGTACTGGGCGGTGTAGAGGCCTCCGTAGATGGAGACGCTGGCTCCGGATGCTGCCAGCAGTCCGATGTTTGTGGAAGCATTTGCCGCTGTCGCCGTCACTTGATCCAGGGTGGCGGTGCTGTTGTTCAGGAACAGGGCGTAGTTGTAGGAGTTAGCGCCGTCCACCGAAATCTCCACATTGGCTAATTCGACATCGCTGATGCTGTCGCCGTACACGCCGCAGGTGGATGTGCCTCCCGTGCCCACGTTGTTGACGGTGAGATCCCGCAGACTGGTGTCGCTGGCAAGGACCAGTGTTTCATCACCCGGCGCGTCGGCCTGGACGATGGTGTTTCCCTTGCCGGCCCCCTGCAGGTGCACATAAGGCTTCAGAGTGACGGTCTCGTTGTAAACCCCCGGTGCCACCCAGACCAGGTAAGGGTTATCGGCCGAGGCGTCGGTGATGCTGTTTATCGCCTCCTGGATGCTGGTGAAATCACCGCCGCTTTTCGCCACGGTAACCACGTTGGCGTAGGGTGTGGTATCGAGGCTGAACAACGCGTAGGGCACGGCGGTCAGCGCCTGGCGCGGCGTGAGGGTCGTGTAGGTCCCGCTCCCCGCCGGACAGCGTACAGCGATCTCCAGCCAGCGGGCGTCGCCTTGGAAGGCCCCGCTGCCGAAGTCCAATTGCACGGTGAAGAGGCCGTCGTTGACCTGGACGTTGGTCTTAGTCTCCGTGGTGCCGATCTGGGTGCCTCCGCCATCGGCATCGTAGAGGCTGAACTGGAAATCGCAGGTCCCGTTCACAGGGAAGCCGTTCTCCTTAAGTTGGCCCTGGTAGGTGAAGGCAGTGCCCGTAGTTGCCTGACTGGAGACAGCGCCCGGCGGCTGGGGCCCCTGGGCCTGGGTCAGGCTCACGGCCAGAGCCAGAAAGAGTCCGGCGACCAGGCTACCGGTAAGGATGTGTTTCCCTTTCATCCCCCTATCTCCTTTTCTTATTCTTCCCATCCGTGAGACGTCCCTTGTCTCCTGCCAGCACCCCTCCCGCTGAGATTTTGAGGGGCGGTAGCAGCCCCGTGCGTGGGGCGATCGCTTTGCATGGCTGAGATAACTTTCCGCTACAAACCTGCAAAACTATGGTATTGGGGGAAGCAGGTTGTTTCTATGGGAAATCTCCGGGGAATCTCCGGCGGCCCTCCGGGGCGCAGGTGGCGAGGGGGTAGGAAGATGTGAAGGCGGTCCACGCTGCGCTATGGTGTTCACGGAGACAGGGTTGCCCTGCGCCACTCCGTCGAAGGGAGGTCTGGCTGCAGGGGGGGACTGGGCTCTTTGTGCCCGTTATAAGAGCCGGTCCCCCGGGTGTGGGGGCCCCGGGGGACCGCCAGCCAAGGAAAGGAGGAGAGGTGCGATGTGGCTTGCGGAGGGCACCCTCGGTGGGCGCCGGCCTGCCTACGTCGCGCGTATCATACCCCGAAAGCGGCCCCTCGGGTAGTGACAAATGGCATAACTCCCCCGTGACGAATTTCCCTCCCTACCTTCATTCCGAACTGTGGGGAAGGATCACCTCGCCAGACCTGCTCTCCCTGAAGGGTAGCGTCATTTCCCACAGGCTCATCCCCGCCACCAGGCCAAAAGCGGCGACATAGAGGAGGAGGAAGGGGATGGACCCTCCATCGCCGGAGCGGTAGGCCAGCGCCGTCGCAACCAGTGCGTACAGGGTCAGCCCCACCTCGCCGATCACCGCCCGATCCCGGCGGAGCCGATACCGGCTGCGGGCCCACCCGCCCCGTCGGCCCTCCAGGTGGAACTTGGGAGTGCGTTTCATCTCCCCGCCCCACCGTGCTATCCCGCGAGCCACGCCCAGTGTGTTGCTCCAGGCGACCCCCGTGCCCACCAGGACCAGGAGCGGCAACGCCTTCAGCCGCCGCACCCAGTCAGGATATAACGCCCACTGGGAGGTCACGTAGACGAGGAGAGGGCCCAGACAGGCCGGGGCCAGGAGACGAAGGGGATCCCACAGCACGCCCGGGTGGAGGGAGAGGAGGGGGGCCAGCAGGAGAAGCAGGATCATCAGCGGGTAGGCCAGGTAGCCGCTCAGATGGAGCAGGCCCATCACCTTCTGATGGAGCGCGAGGTGGGGGCTGCGCAGCAGCGGGCCGGAGAGTTTGCGTAGGCACTGGACCGCCCCCTGGGCCCATCGGGCCTGCTGCTGCTTGAAGGCCAGGATCTGCGGGGGCAGTTCCGCGGGCTCCTCCACGTCCGGCAGATACATCAGCCGCCATCCGGCGATCTGGGCCCGGTAACTCAGGTCCAGGTCCTCACAGAGGGTGTCCGACTGCCATCCTCCGCTCTCCTCAATGCAGGACCGCCGCCAGACGCCGGCGGTCCCGTTGAAGTGCATCGGCAGCCCCGCCCGACTGCGCGCCGTCTGCTCGACCACGAAGTGGCCGTCCAGCGCCAGCGCCTGCACCCGCGTCAGCAGCGAGTAGTCGGTGTTGAGGTGGGACCAGCGGGCCTGCACCATTCCCACCTCGGGGCGGGCCACTAGATGGGGCACGGTCCGCAGGAGGAAGTCCGGCCGGGGGCAGAAGTCGGCGTCGAAGATGGCGATGAACTCCCCCCGCGCCTCCTTCAGCCCGCGGGCCAGCGCGCCGGCCTTGAACCCATCCCTTTCCGAGCGGCGGAGGACCCGGATGTCTACCCCGTGCTGCCGGTGGAAGGCGACGCGGCTGTCCACGATCCGGACCGTCTCATCGGTGGAGTCGTCCAGAACCTGGATCTCCAGCCGATCGCGGGGGTACTCCAGCGCGGCGGCCGCGTCGATGAGGCGGGCCGCTACGTGGGCCTCGTTGTAGAGCGGCAACTGCACCGTGACCGTCGGCAGTTGGTCCCGAGGGACGGCGGGCGTCGGGCAGGATCGCCGACGGTGTCGCCAGTACAACACGGTCAGGATCCAGCCGTTCAGCCCGTAGGCTGAGAGCCAGAGGACGGCCAGCGCGTACAGGATGGCGATGAGATCGATGATCATAGTGTGCGATTTCAGCCTGGACAACTCTCCCGCAGGCCCGAGGAGCCTGCGGGAGGGTCGAACGCGTTCTTTGTAACCCGAATTTTACCGCAATCCCAGTAGTTCGTACACCTCAATCGGCGTGCTGAACCCCTTGAGCGGGAGCGGGGGGAGGGTGCGGACCTCCACCGCGTCCCGAACCTGGTCGTAGGCGTTGCGATCGAGCAGAATCTGACCTGGAGCAGCGTGCTCCTGCAGCCGCTTTGCCAGATTGACGGAGGCTCCGATGGCTGTGTAGTTCAACAGTTGGGCTGTGCCCACGTTGCCGACCACCGCTTCCCCTACCGCGATGCCCACTCCGTAGTCCAGCCGGTCGGCCGGGGGAAGGGACTTGTGGAGTTCGCGGACGGCCTCCCGTAGCCGGAGCGCGGCCCGCACAGCCCGCAGGGTGTGGTCGGATTGGGGAAGGGGGGCGTTAAAGATCGCCATCACCGCGTCCCCCATAAACTTGTCCAGCGTTCCCTCCTCCTCCAACACCACCGTGGCCGCCAGGGCCAGGTATCGGTTCAACACCTCGACCAGCGCTTCGGGATCGCGATGCTCGCTGAAGGAGGTGAAGCCCCGGATGTCGGCGAAGAGCACGGTGACCTCCTGACGGGAGCCCCCTAGCCGGAGGCTTTCCGGGTCCTCCAACAGCCGCTGGACCACGGCGGGGGAGACGTACCGCTGGAAGGTCTCACGGATGAACCGTTCCCGCGCCTCCAGGCGGCGCTGCTGGGTCAGGTCGTCGACCACCAGCACGGACCCCTCCGGCCTCCCCTCGGCATCCCGCAGGGGGGAGAGGCTCAGGCGGAGGCTGACTCGCCCCCGCTCCGGCAGGTCGACCTCCACCTCCCGTCCGACGATGGGCTGGCCCTCCCGCCGGACCTGTCGGATCATCGGCTGCAGAGCGGTGGCGAGGGAGGGGATAACCTTGGAGAGGGGGCGATTCTCGACAGGTTGGTCCTCCAGGTTCAGGATCTCCCTTGCCGCTCGGTTGACCAGGGTGATCTGGTCCTCCTCGTCGGTAGTGATCACCCCGCTGGCGATGGAGGCGAAGACGTTCTCCATCAGCGCTTTGGCCGTGATGACACTCTCGAAGAGGCGTGCGTTCTCGATGGCGATGGCCGCCTGGTCGGCGAAGGCGGAGAGCAGCGCCAGATCCTGCTCGGAGAAGAGGCCGGTACGGATGCGGCTGTCGGCATAGATCACGCCGGTGACCCGCTCCCGCACGCGGAGCGGGACGCAGAGGATGGAGCGCAGGTTGTAACTGACCACGCTCTCTTTGTCCCGGAAGCGGGGGTCCAGTTGGGCGTCGGTGGTGAGCACTGGCTGCCCCTCTTGGGCGACCCGGTGGACGACGCTGCGGCTGATCTCGAAGGCGGGACCGGTGATCGTCTCCCGGTCCAGGTTCCTCGCTGCCTGGAACTCCAGTTGTCCCGTCTCTTCGTCTACAAGCATCAGGAAGGCCCGCTCCGCCCCGGTCAGGCTGACGATCTGGTCCATCACCCGGTTGAGGACCTCGGGCAGTTGGAGGGAGGAGTTGACGATCCCGGCGACCTCCGCCAGAGCGGTCAGCCGTGCCCGCTCCTGGGCCTCGGCGTCGAGGGATCGTTCCAGTTGGGAGAGGCGGGTCTGGAGGTCGTCCAGATGGGCGATCAGGCCCGCGGCGACGTCCGGGTTCAGCCCCCGTTGCCGAGCGATCTCATAGATGGCCTCCCTCAGCCGCTCCTTCAGAGTAGCGATCGCTTGATGGAGCGAGGCCCTTCCGTCGCTATCCGTGCCTGCTGTCACTTGCTCCTCCCTGGTGGGGCGACCGATCGGGAGTGGGACAACGGGCACCGCCGCAGGTCCTGCTCTGCCGCCGCCCGAGCGCGGGGATCGCAGGAAGGGGAGGTGAAAATCCGTCTCTGCGTTCTCTGCGACTCCGCGGTAGCATATCGCCTCACCCGGTGGTCAGATGCTCTTGAGGACGTTCCGTGCGTCGGCGTACCCCAGGTCGATCAGTTCCCGGCTGACCTCCGGATCGTACCGGAGGATGCGGGAGAGACCCGGGTAGCGGCTGGGGGTGACGACCCAGCAGCGGACCTCCCGGTGGTCCGGGTCCACTCCCGCCCTCACCAGCCGATTGATCCGCTCCAGTTGCCGCAGGTCGTGCTCGAAGGTCGCGCTGAGGGCCAGGTCCAGCACCACGGCGATGGCCTCCCAGGGGTGACGGGGCACAGACATCCGCCGCATGCCGATGGGGGAGAGCAGCACGACGATCAACTCCTCCGCCCCGGCGTCCACGGCGAGCCGCAGGGGGGTGTTGGCCATCACCGCCCCGTCCCAGTAGTGGGCGTCCCCCACCCGCGTCCACGGGTAGACGACGGGGATGGAGCAACTGGCCAGGATGTGATCGGGGGTCAGGGTGACCTCCTGGCTGTCGAAGACGCGGAGGTCGCCGCTCTCGATCTCCGTGGCCGTGATCAGCACCCGCTTGTCGGTCTGGGCCAGGTTGTCGAAATCGATGAACCGGTAGAGGGTGCGCCGCCAGGGGGTGGTGTCGTAGACCGATCGCCAGGGGCGGAGTCGCCAGAACCGCTGGATGTCCCGGGTACGGGTCTGGAGCCAGGCCTGCTCCAGTTCCCGCGCCGTCTTGCCGGAGGCGATGGAGGCGGCGTTGACGGCCCCGATGGAGGTCCCCACCAGAATGTCCGGCTGCCATCCGGCCTCTTCGAGGTACTTGTAGACCCCGCATTCGTAGGCTCCGCGGCCGCCGCCGCCGGAGAGGACCAACGCTCGCTTCGGGGTGTGTGCCATCTTCTCCTCCCCTCACGGAACCCACCGCAGAGACGCGGAGGGCGCAGGGTTTCCAAAGTGTGCGCCTTCCCGGTATCTCTACGAATTGTGCCGGTCCGGCCCCTTTGGGCCTCACAGGCGGGCGTGGAAGTTCACCTCACACTCGGGGGCGCAGGAGGCTGGGCCGGACCGAGACGAGGGCGTATGCCTCGTTCAGATCCTGTTGGGTCAGCAGGCCCAGGAACCGGCCTTCCTCGACCACTGGCAGGGCCTCCAATCCCGCGTTGGCCATCCGCTCGCGGACCTCGAACAGGTCGTCCTGGGGCGTGACGGTGGGGAACTGTCGCCGCATCACCTGGCCGATGGGGGCCTGAGGCCCGTACTCCTTCAATCCGCGCAGGAGGTCAGCGCGGGTCACCAGCCCGATCAACCGTCCCTCCTCGCAGACCGGGAAGTCCGCCTGGAAGCCCTCCAGCATCATATCCACCGCTGTGCCCAGCGTGTCGGTCGACGAAACGGCGCGGGCACCCCGAGAGAAGACCTGGTCCACCTGTAGGCCAGCCAGCGCCAGTTTCACCTGAACCATCCGGCCTTCCTGAGTGGCGCCGGCGTAGACGAGGAAAGCGACGAGGATCAGCACCACGTCGCCCCCCAGCAGGCCTACCAGACCGAGCAGCCAGGCCAGTCCCTGCCCCACGGCCACGGCAATGGCCGTAGCCCGGCCGTAGGGCATCGCCGTCGCCAGCAGGGCGCGGAGCACCCGCCCCCCGTCCATCGGAAAGGCAGGGATGAGGTTGAACCCCGCCAGGAGGAGGTTGGTGAAGGCCAGGTAGGGCAGCAGGAAGGTCCACTGAAGCCCCAGTCCCGTCCCGAGGGCGTGGAAGAAGTCCACCCACAGTCGGAGGGGGAAGAGGAGCAGGGTGACGATACCCAGGGCGACCCCCACCACGGCGCTGGTGATCGGGCCGGCGAGGGCCATCAGCAACTCCTGCCATGGCCGCTCCGGCAGCGACTCCATCTGGGCCACGCCGCCCAGGGGGAAGAGGACGATCTCGCGAACCCGCGCGCCGAACTGAAGGGCGATGAGACTGTGGGCCAGTTCGTGCAGGAGGACACCGACGAAGAGAAGGAGGGTAAAGGTGACCCCGAACAAGGCCCCTTTGGCCCAGTTCGCCTGCCCCTGACCGTACTGGAACGCGGCCCAGATCAGGATTAGGGGGAATGTGAAGTGGATACGGATCGGAATGCCCCGGATCGTTAACAAACGGATCGATCCCATACTCGTCTTACCTCGCGGGAACTATAGCACGCCATCGGGGGGATGTCAACCGTCCGCAGTGCGGTATAGATCTGTAACGTCTTTATAGGCCAACGTCCCTCACCACCAGGGCATGGTTGCTGACCTTTGGACAGGAGTTCGGACATCGGGTGTGAGGCTCCTTCTCGGCGGGCCTAGCACCGGCCTGAAGAGGATTTCCCGCCGGCCCCGCCCGTTTACGGCGGGGCGGGTCAGGTGTGTCCGAACTTCCCTCTAAACCCCAGATAGTTGGGGGCGGTGAAGCCGCTCCTGGTGTGGGGCCCTTATATCAAGTTTGGGGGCTTACCCTATTTTGCTACCGTGGGAATGGGTGCCAGAAATCCCCACACGCGGATGGATAAATCGCCTAATATCTGTATAGGAAATCGCCTAAGTCGCCTTGACAAATTACCCCAATTCCATTAGAATAGAAACCAATTTAGGGTGGAGGGAGATACACCATCGCGCATTACTGTAGGACGGCCTCTGAGTGGGGCACCGCGATCAGGCGGTGGAAGAGGTTCACTTCCTCCTCCTGCAGCCAAGGAATCCCAGCGGATGGGAACGGCTTGGGAGAAGTGTTTTCTTTTTCAATGGAGGGGCGAAGGTCGTTGTTGTGTTCATTGGATGGCCCCCGTTCCCCAGGTTGGTTCCCCTCAGGAGGGAAGATCACCACATGCGAGCCGCAGGGACAGTAGTCGGTGTTCCTGCGGCAGGGTGCTGTCTATCCCCCTCCGGTTCTCGCTCGGGGGGAGAAGGGGAGAGCGTTTGTAGACCGGAGGGGATCGGCAGGAGGAGAGGTGGGGGTGTTCGCTTGGCCTGTGCGCGTTCACTGTCGACTCAGAAAGGAGGCCGATGGCGCGATTTATCTTCCTGAGAGGGCGCGCCCGACGCGGTGCCCGTGAGGCGGCTCCTGCCGAGAAGCGGAAGCAGCGAAGTTGGGCCGGGCTGGTGATCGATCTCAGTCGACCTCAGCATAGGCGTAGGTTGCTGGTAGGAATGATCGGCCTGGCCCTGTTCAGTGTGGTCGGTCTGGTCGGTCTGTATAAAGGGTTTGAGTTCACCGAGGGGGCGGAGTTCTGCGGTCTCTGTCACCCGATGAAGTCCATCATCGTCCGTACAGAGCGCTCCGCCCATGCCCGCGTTAAGTGCGGGCAGTGTCATGTAGGGCCAGGTCTGACGAATCTGGTCGTCTCCAAGGTCTCGGGAGTGCGCCACCTCTATGGGGTGCTCACTAATTCCTATTCCCGCCCCATCAGAAGTCCCATTGAGCGGGAGCGGCCTGTGCGCGAGACGTGCGAGGAGTGCCATTCCCCCACTTCTTTCCAGGACAACATCATCAAGGTCCTCAAGCGATACGACAACGACGAAGCCAATACGCCGATCCAATACACCCTTATCCTGAAGATGGGAGGGTGGCAGGAGATGACCGGCGTCAGCGAGGGCATCCACTGGCATATGACCAACCCCGTCTATTACATCGCCGAGGATGAGCAGCGCCAGGTGATCGTATGGGTGGGGGTCGAACGGGAGGACGGCACCCTGGAGGAGTTCTTCGCCCGAGATATGCTGAATATGGCGTGGGGATCGTTCGTAGAGGAGGCGCGGGCGGAGGGTAGGGTGCGGGAGATGGATTGTATCGACTGTCACAACCGGACGGCCCACTACATTCCCCTGCCCGAGGAGGTGGTGGACGAGGCGATCAGTGCCGGCTTACTCTCCCGCGATCTTCCTTACATCCGCAAGAAGGCTGTGGAACTGCTGACGCCGGAGTATCCCTCTCTGGAAGAGGCTTATGCGGCGATCGACGGCTTGGTCGATTTCTACCGCACGAACTATCCCGAAGTGTACACGGCCCGCCGCTCGGAGTTGGCGAAGGCCATTGATACGTTGAAGCGGCTTTACGCGGAGACGAACTTCCCGGACATGCGGCTGAACTGGCGCACGAACCCGAACAACGAGAGGCACTCGCCCTTCCTGGGTTGCTTCCGCTGCCACGACGGTAAGCACGTCAGCGTGGATCCTGCAGGGAACGAGGTGGAGGTGATCAGCGTCAAGTGCAACCTCTGCCACACCGTTCCTATCGTCGGCCGGGGGGACGGCATGCTGGTGGAGGCCCCCGTGGTGGTAGGAGAGACCCCTGCCTCTCACTCCGACTTCCGTTGGACCATCGAGCATCGAGAGATCGCCGATCCAGAGGAGGAGGGGTGCTATCTTTGCCACGGACAGGGATTCTGTAGCAACGAGGCCTGCCACGGCTTCGACCACCCTCCCGATATGCTGTTCTCCCACGCCGAGGAGTACCGCAAGACGGGCAACGAGGTCTGCTACGTCTGCCACCAGACGGTCCTGTGCAGTTGGTGCCACCCGGGCGGGCTCGTCGGGAGCCCGGATGGCGTCGGGAGTCTTCAGACTCTGCTGCAACAGGGGCAGCCACGGGAGTAGGAGCCAGTGTTCAATTTAAATCGACTGGTGGACAAGTTGGGTCTCTCAACCACGGAAGGGCTCCTGCGGGCTGTTCGGACGGTGGCCGTTGCCCTGATCGTGACAGTTGTCCTCTTTGGGGGCTATTACTACTGGGACCGGTACGTCCGGATCGGGGATCGCTCGCCTCTGGAGTTGAGCATCGAGCAGTTGGAGCACGCGGTTCGGGAGGATCCGGCCAATCCTGATCTCCGGGTTGCGTTGGCCGAACGGTATCTCAACGCTGGGCAGTATGAGAGGGCGCTCGAACAGGCTCAACAGGTTCTCGAAGTGTATCCGGAGAACGAGGGGGCCCTGCTCGTGGCTGGCCTGGCGTGCATGCGCTTGGACCGTCCGCAGGAGGCTCTGGAGCCGCTGGAGACGTTTGTCGAGTTACGGAAAGGGCGGCCGACGGCAGGGGGGGACCTGGTCCTAGAGACGGCCTACTATTATCTGGGCGACGCGTACCTTCGGCTCGACCGGCCGACCGATGCTATCGAGATGCTGGAGGCGGCCATAACGATCAACCGGACGGACGCGGATGCCTTCTACCTGCTTGGGCGGGCGTATCAGAAGATCGACGACCTGGAGACCGCCTTGAAGTGTTATCTTGAGGCGGTCCGTTTTGTGCCCGATTTCGCCGAGGCATACGCTGGGATGGCGGAGATTTACGAGGCCTGGGGAGAGCCCGATTATCTGGCTTATGCTCGCGGGATGCAGGCCTTCAGTGCGCGGGATTATGAGACGGCCCGCTCGTACTTGGAACAGGCGACCAGCGCGTTACCCGATTTCCCTCAGGCCTTCCTGGGCCTAGCCCTCACCTACGAGCAGTTGGGGGATCTGGAGGCGGCGCTGGAGGCGGCTCAGAGGGCGCTGGAGTTACAGCCTGATGACTTGGCCGTTCAACATACGGTAGGGCGGATCCAGACCGCACTGGGTGCACAGCAGTAGGGGAGATATGAGAGAGCCCGAGGGTATGACAACCGATCCGGAGGAACTGCAGGAAGAGGAGAAGGACAAGAAGAAGCGTCGATGGCTGTTGCTCCTTCTCATGCTGTTGCTCTTGCTGCTGGCCTGCGTGTGTTGGCTGGCTTTCCGGTACGCTCGCCAGCCTGAGCCGTTGCCGGAGATGCTGCCGGTGGATGTGAATTATCCGCCTCATTACCTTTTCTCCATTTACGGCGTGGATCGGCCAGTGGGGGTGGCGGTCTCTCCCGATGGAGAGCGGATCTATGTGGCGGAGACGGGGGGGGAGCGGCTGGTGAAGATCTTCGACCGGGAGGGGAACCCGTTGGGTTCCTTCGCTCCGCCCCATACTACACCTGCCCAGCGCTCGCCGGTCTACCTGGCGACCGATCATCTGGGCCGAGTCTTTGTCGCCGACCGGCTCCAGAACGTGGTGTTTGTGTACGATGAGGATGGGGTCTTCCTCGATGCGATCCTGGGGCCAGAGTTGAGCCTCAGTGAGTACGTAGCGGAACAAGTGGACGGCTTCCAGCCGGAGGACATGTTTGTCTTTAACTGGTTTGAGGGGGTCTACTATCGGCCAGCAAGCCCCGAGGAGGAGTTGGCGGAGGCGGCGGAGACGGCAGGACCGGAAGAGGGAGCCCGACTTCTTCCCATCGTGGACATCGCCAAGTGGGGGCCTCTGGGGGTCCGGTTTGATGGGGAAGGGCGGTTGTTGCTGACGAACACCAGCGGCGACCACTACGTCTGTGTGGTCCCGGTCGAGGCTTTGGGAGCCACTCCATGGAGGGATTTCAACCCCATCCCCGTGATTTTCGGCACGGCCGGGCAAGGGGATGGGCAGTTTCTTTTCCCCAACACCGCTGTGATCGATTCCCAGGGCCGGTTCTTCGTCACAGATGGCAACAACGGTCGGGTCACCGTCTGGGATCGGGAAGGGAACTTCCTGTTTTACTTCGGCCGTGGCACGGGAGAAGGGGCCATCAGTCTCCCACGCGGGGCGTATGTAGACGAGCGGGACCGATTGTATGTGGTGGACGCCGTCTCGCAGCAGGTGAAGGTGTACGACGTGTCTGGAGAGGAGGTGGGTTTCCTCTTCGCTTTTGGAGAATGGGGCCTGGATGACGGGCAGTTCAACTACCCCAATGACATCGCTCTGGACGAGACGGGTCGATTGTATATCGCCGATCGGGAGAACAGTCGGATTCAGGTGTGGTCGTATTGAGTGGGGCTTCGCAGCGGGCTTCTCAGAGGCTTGCTGAAGCGTTCTCTTCTGCGCGTGGCCTTTCCAGATGAAGAAAGGAGGTGGCGCGAGGGCGGACGACTCGAAGGAGGGCAGAAAAGACGTATACTGTACTGCCGAGTGAAGGAGGTTGAGGATCAATACTTTAGGGAGGAGCGCAATGAAAAAGGTTTTCTTCGTAGCGAGCATCGTTTTGATCGCGGCGCTGCTGACGGCGGGGTTAGCCTCCGCTAACGGTGGCCCGCACGGCGGGTACACTGCCACCACAGACGCCTGCGCCGGTTGCCACCGCGCGCACACGGCCACGGGGCCGAACCTGCTCACTGCGAGCTCCACTTACGACCTGTGCATCTCCTGCCACGGGTCCACGGGGTCGGGGGCGAACACCAACGTGGACGATGGATACTACCTCAGCACCCGTGATGACAGCGGCGGGGACTGGAACCACGGCGCGGCCAACACGCCCGACAACGCACCGCTTCTGGGTGGTGGGTTCGTCAACTACAAGGGCGCGGCCGTGACCTCCAGCCACGTTCCCTCCGGGACGGTGGCCGCGGCCTGGGGCAACGGTGTGGCCCGAGGTGCCACTGCCAACCTGGCCGATGGCAACCTCACCTGCGCCTCCTGCCACGACCCGCACGGGAGCAACAACTACCGCATCATTAACGAGACCGTCAATGGCACGGCGGTGTCGGTGACCCAGGTGGACGAGGGTGCGGCCAAGGACTACAACACCGAGCAGTGGGCAGACAGCAGCATCTCCCAGTTCTGCGCCGCCTGCCATGGGGCCTACCACGTCACCCGGGCCGGCAGCGGCACCGACAACTCTGACGATGGCCTCGGGAACACGGATTACGGTGGGGACATCAGCACGTTCGCGCACC
The DNA here is from genome assembly GCA_011192125.1 of Thermoflexia bacterium. GTDB lineage: Bacteria > Chloroflexota > Anaerolineae > B4-G1 > DUEL01 > DUEL01. The sequence goes on along the minus strand of DUEL01000116.1, from coordinate 16,565 downwards.
GGGTGGATATGTCGTACAGTTATGGCGGCAACAGTAACCCGGAGACGGTCGGCGTGATCTCTGGTACCACCACCTACACGCTGCCGCTGGCCGCCAGCGGGACAAACAACTTGGTGGTCTGCACCACCTGCCACCTGCCGCACGGCACCTCGGCGACGATGAGCGGCGTTGCTGCCTCGAACCCGGGACCGGCGGGCGACAGCGCCCTGCTGCGGCTGGACAACCGCGGCGTCTGCGAGGTGTGTCACCAGAAGTAGGAGGGTGGATAGGTAGCCGAGCGTCGTCCCGTCCTCCTTCATAGACCCCCTTCGTCCCCTCCCCCCCAAACAGGTGGGGGAGGGGCGAAGGGAAAGGAGGGACCACAATGAAGGTCCGACTCGCCTTTGTGGTCTGCTTGGTGGTGTTGGCAGGCTCGGCCGTTGGTCAGGTTTCAGCCGACAACGGCCCACACGGTGGATATACGGCCACCACCGACGCCTGCGCAGGATGCCACCGAGCCCACACGGCCCCAGCGGGAAACCTGCTGCTTTCGGCGGTGCCGGAACTCTGTTATACCTGTCACGGCAGCGGCGCGACCGGGGCCGACACGAACGTCGTTGACGGAGTGGACAGTCTGAACCGCTCCCTGCGGGGAGGCGGTTTTCAGTACGTATATATGAACCCCGATCTGACAACACCGCGAACGCTCACGGTCACATCCAATCACGAAGTCAACGGCGGCACGGCCACGGTCTGGGGGTACGGTAGCATCAGTGCCACCCCCGATCCAGGCATCTCCGGCGTGACCATGACCTGCGTCAACTGCCACAATCCCCACGGGCGGGCCGGCGCCGGTGGTACACCGACGTATCGCATCCTCAAAGGGAACAACGCTAACAACACACCCTTGTTCGAATCAGGAACAGTGGTCCAGAACGCCTCTGTGGACATACCCGACGAGTCGACTAAAGCGTACTACACTCCGGACAACGGAGATTACTTCGGTGTCCACGGAAGGACCGTTGACGGGGTCAATGTGTACGCCGCGATGACGGCCTGGTGCGCCCAGTGCCACACCCGGCACAAGCCGCTCAATCTGACGTCGGCTCCCTCGGAGTCGGGGCACACGGACTCCGGCGACGCGATCTTCGCTTTCCGGCATGCTACGAACATCGAGGACAACCTGGACTGTGGGAGTTGCCACGCCAGCGTCCACGGCAACTTTATGCCTCCCTACCCCGGGTGCGTCACCTGTCACCTGGCACACGGCACGGGGGCGAGGATGGGGTCGCTCTCGGACAACGTGCCCTGGCCCGATGGGACGACGACACCGGCCGGGGATGCCCGGAGCGCGTTGTTGCGGCTGGACAACCGGGGTGTGTGTCAGGACTGTCACAACAAGTAGCAGGCCAACAGCGGGGGACCTGACGGCAGTGGCCGTGGTTTCTGTACGCAGAGCGGATGTCTGGCGAGCCAGGGCGAACCACCCTGGCTCGCCAGGCTCCGCCTCCGGAGTGGTCGGCCCCGTTCACCACGGCGGCGCAGAGGGCATAGAGAGCGGCCTTTCTAGGCTGGCTCTGTGTCTTCTGCTCTGCTATGGTGATCGGTCGGGATGGGAACCAGAGAGCGGATGACACAGCATACGGGGAGTAGAGGGGAGGCACGTTCCACCGGGTGGGGAGGGACATCCGCCGGGGAGATCGTTCTCCTTTGCTTCCTGGTATCGATGTTGTGCATCCTCTTCGCTGCCCAGGGGGCTCCGGTCAGTCTGGCGTCCCAGTCCGTTGTGGCGACGCCGACCGAGGGGGTTTTCTCTCCCACTCCCACACAGACTGTGGTTCCTTCTCCTACCCCGACCGTCGTCACCACCCCCACGGCGACCGTCACACCCTCCATCACTGTCACCCCCACGGCGACGGTTGTGCCAACGCTCACCGTGACCGCTACACCGACGATCACCCCGACGCCTACGCTCACCACGACCCCGGTGGTCACCGTCACCCCGACGCCTACGTTCACCGCGACTCCGGTGATCACCGCCACGCCCACGCCCACACCGACGGAGTACATTTCCGGTCGGATCGTCGTCCAGTTCGTCGCTCTGAGTTCGTTCGACTTTTTGGAGGGGATCGTCGCGCGGTACGGGGCCGAGGTGGAATCGTGGATCGGCCGGCTGAACGCCTGGGTGCTGCAGGTCTCGCCCGATCGGGCCGAGCAGGTGGTCGAGGCATTACAGGGGATGCCGGGTGTCCGGTTCGCTGAATACGATTACGTGGCCAGTCCCTATCTAACGCCGGACGACCCGTACTGGGAGCAGCAGGCTTATCTGACGAACATCCAGGCACCTCAGGCGTGGGACGTGATCACCGGGTCGACCGATGTGGTCGTCGCTGTGGTGGACAGCGGGGTGGACGTGGATCATCCCGATCTGGCCTCCCAGATCTGGCACAATCCTGGCGAGATGGGGGTGGATGCCGAGGGCAACGACCGGCGGACCAACGGGATCGACGATGATGGGAACGGGTATGTAGACGACTGGCAGGGGTGGAACGTCGTTGCGGGCAACAACGACGTCCAGGACGGGTACGGGCACGGCACCCGGGTGGCGGGCGTCATCGCCGCGGCGGGGAACAACGGCGAGGGGATCGCTGGCGTCGCCTGGGGCGTGCGGATTATGCCGGTGAAGGTGCTGGACGACACGGGCCTCGGCACCTACGCCCAGGTAGCACAGGGGATCATCTACGCCGTTGACAACGGTGCACGGATCATCAACCTCAGCATCGGCGGCCCCTTCTACAGCACGTTGCTGGAGGAGGCTGTCAACTACGCCCTCCGCCGGGGGGCCGTGGTCGTCGCCGCCGTCGGCAACGAGGGGGATGGAACGGTCAACTACCCGGCCGCCTATTCCGGCGTCTTGGGTGTGGGCGCTACCGACGCCCAGGACGTGCGGGCTGCCTTTTCCAACGTGGGAGAGGTGGTGGACCTGGTCGCGCCGGGGGTGGATGTTTACGTCTCGACCCTTGGCGGGGGCTACGCCCAGGCGGGCGGCACTTCGCTGGCGGCGGCCCACGTCTCCGGTGCTGCGGCCCTTCTGGCAAGCCTGCCCCGCTTCGACACCGGAGCGGCGATTCAGGAAGCCCTCCTGGCGACGGCTGCCGACCTGGGAGCGCCGGGCCGGGACGATGAGTACGGCTATGGCCTGCTGCAGATCTACGATGCGTTGACCTATACGCCGCTCTCCACACCTACACCCACCCCCATACCGACCCCCACGCCGACGCCTCCAGCATCCCCTACGCCGACGCCTACTCCCACTCCCACGTCCACGCCCGGTCCGACCCCCACCCCGCCGGTGGTGGGTCCATTCGCCTCCGAGTACCTCTGGGGGACGGCTCAGGTCTGCGACTACACCATCGTGGACCCGGCCAACAGCGTCGACCTCGCCTTCAACGACCTGGTGGCCTCCTGCGCTGGGACGTTTGGCGGGAGTCGTACCGACTGGACCTATACCAGTGTGGAGGACACCACTTTCACGACCATCGCCGCGGCGACGCTGGAGGTGCGCTTTTACTTCAGCGGGTGGTCCAACGACACAGTCCTGCTCCAGGTGGACAACGGCGGAGGCTGGCAGACGGTGGCGACCTTTGACTGGACGAACCCGCCGCCCACTACGTTGACCACCCTCTCCTACGATGTCTCAGCGATCTTCACCAGCCCGGCCGAGGTCAACGCAGCGCAGATTCGGTTCCGCGGGGATGGCCGTTCCGGTCCCTCGGACTACATCACCATTTACTTGGACGAGGCGCGGCTGATCGTGTACGACGTGCCGCCCACGCCGACGCCGGTGCCAACGATCCCTACGCCCACCCTTCCCCCGCCGGGGCCGACCAGCACGCCCGTCGCAGGTGATCCGCACGTGGATTACACGGCCACCACCGCCAGTTGCGCGGGTTGCCACCGGGCACACACCAGCCCCGGTCTCGAACTCCGACAGCAGTGGCCCGAGGAGGATGTCTGTTTCCAGTGCCACGTCGCGGGCGGTACCGGCACGAACGTATCCCCTGCCTTCACTCTTTACATGAACACAGCCACGCGATATTTCAAGCACGGCGTCGCAGCAACCCAGGGGGTCCATCGGGTGGGGGAGAGCGGCGGCCTCGCCTTTGGCGGCACGAATCGGCATGTGGAGTGTGAGGACTGCCATGAGCCGCACGAGGCGACCCGGGGAGGTTCCTCCGCACCGGCGATCCACCGGGAGATGAACGAGGTTTCCGGCGTGATGCCCGTCTGGTCCGGGCCGGGCGCGCCCACCTCTTTCATATGGCTCGACCAGGCGGAGCGGGAGCATCAGGTCTGCTTCAAGTGTCACTCCAGTTATACCACGCTGCCCACCTACGCGCCGGATGGTTGGGATGGGTCCCAGTATATCGCCGATGGGCTCCGGAAGTTGACCAACACCGATCCGAACCAGGTGCCGGACAGTCGGGATATGGCGCAGGAGTTCAATCCGTACAACACCAGTTTCCATCCGGTAGTTGCGCCGGGGAAGAACCCGAACATCCCGGACACCGCCTTCGTGAACGGGTGGACGGCCAGCAGCATGGTCTACTGCACCGACTGTCACTTCAACCCCAACTCGGCGACAGAGGGGGCCGGACCCCACGGCTCTCCGTTGCTCCACATCCTGGGCAGCAACGGCGCGCCGGGGACCAATTACATCACAGTCCGCACCCCGTCGAGCCCCGGTTTCACCATCCCAACCGAATGGGTCTGTTTCCGTTGCCATAACTACGACACCTACGTCTCCGGGGCCGACAACAGCACGGAGTTTCGACAGGGGAACCGGAACCTGCACAGAGTGCACGCCCGTGAGGATGCTTCCTGCTATACCTGTCACGATACCCACGGGAGCGAGCAGGCCCACCTGATCAATTTCGACGCCAGTTGGACCGATCAGAACGGAGGGATTGTCTTCTACAACGGTACCAACAGCCAAACGGCGTGGACAGGGTACAGTTGTCAGATCGAGTGTCACGGGACGAACCATATGAGAGGTGGGTTCCAGTACTGAGGTTCGGAAAAACCGGTTGCTCTTCCGGAAGAGAGAGCAGTGCTCAGAGGGGGCGTCGGAATGGAGCGCCCCCTTCTTGTTCTTCCCCTCCGCCCGTGATACAATGAGGGCGAAGCCGGATAGGTCCTCAGGACAAAGGAGGGCGCGATGTACAAAAGGCGGGTGCTGGCGATCCTGGCGTTGAGCCTGTTGCTGGTGATGCCGGCGGTCTCGTGTCGAACGCTCCTCGGCCCCCGGCCCACTCCCACCCCGGCTGCCGCTGCCCTCCCCCTCCCCCATCCGCTGTTGGTGGAGCGGGTGCCGGCCCGGGGGGAGGAGGTACCGTTGGACCGGCCGCTCACGCTCTACTTCGACCAGCCGATGGACCCTGCCTCCGTCGAGGCGGCCCTCGCCATCGAGCCGAAAGTCGAGGGCCAGATCTCATGGATCGACCCGGCCACGCTGGTCTTCACCCCTAAAGAAGGATGGCAGCGGGCCACCCGCTACCGGGTCCGGCTGAACGCCTCGGCCAAGTCCGCCGAGGGGTTGCCGCTCCGCGAAGAGGTAGAGTTCACCTTCGCCACCGTCGGCTACCTGGAGGTCACCCAGGTCCTTCCCGAGCCGGACACGGTGGACGTTGCGCCGGACGCGACGGTCACGGTGATGTTCAACCGGCCGGTCGTGCCGCTCCGGCTGGTCAGCGCGCCCGGGCCGGAGATGCCCTCCCCCCTCCAGTTCGACCCGCCCGTGGAGGGGACCGGCGAGTGGGTGAATACCTCTATCTACATCTTCCGGCCCAGTGAGGGGTTCCTCCCTGGCCGGACCTACCGGGTCACCGTCCCCGCCGGCCTTGCCGACACCACCGGGGGTGTCCTGAAGGAGGACTTCACCTGGACCTTCACGGTGCGGTCTCCCTACGTCCTCTGGACCGATCCCCGCGACGGCGCGGGGCAGGTGAGCCTCACCCGGCCCATCACCGTCACCTTCAGCCAGCCGATGGACCCCGCTTCCACCGAGGCCGCCTTCTCCCTCCAGACCGACACGGGAGAGCCGGTGGAGGGGACGTTTGCGTGGGATGAGGAGCACACCACGATGACCTTCACGCCGGCCGCTCCCCTCCGCCTGGAGACCCTCTACATCGCCCGGGTGGACCGCACCGCTCGCTCCGCCGTCGGCGATTCCCCGCTGGAGGCAGAGTACGGTTGGGTCTTCTCCACCGTCCCGGCCCCCCGCATCCTGCGGACCGATCCCGCCGACGGCGAGGACACCGCCGATCCCGACACCTCCTTCGAGATCTACTTCTCCGCCCCGATGGACCTCGCCACGCTGATGCCGAACATCACCATCATCCCCGAACCGACGGACGTCTACACTTACTGGGTCAGCCGCGACAACCGGTTCGTCATCTCCTGGGACACCCAACCCTCCACCGCCTACGAGGTCCGGCTGGGTGGCGGGATGGCCGACCCCTACGGCAACACCATCGGCGAGAGCCAGGTGGTCCGGTTCGCCACCCGTCCCCTGAACCCGATGGCCTATCTGGAGGTGCCGGGGCAGGTGGGGACGTACAACGGCTATACCTCCACCCAGGTCCTCGTCCGCTACCGAAACGTCAGCCGGGTGGACCTGGCGCTTTATCGGCTGGATTGGGAGGATTTCCTCCGCTTGGTGGGGCCGGACCGGTGGGACGAATGGGAGACGTTCGATCCGGACAAGAGAGCGGAGTTGATCCGGGCGTGGAGCCTGCCGGTCGAGGCTCCCCTCAACGAGAGCCGCTACCGGCGGGTGTACCTGGCCGAGGACGGCGGTCCGCTCCCGCCTGGCCTCTACTTCCTGGAGGTCTCCGCCCCCGAGGTGCGGGAGCAGTTGTGGTGGCAGCCCTCCCGCCACGTCCTCGTCGTCTCCCGCCTCCACCTGACCCTGAAACTGGCCCAGCGGGAGGCGCTGGTCTGGGCTACCGACCTGCTCACGGGTGAGCCGGTGGAGGGGCTGGACGTCGCCCTCCTGGCTCCAGGGACGGCCCGCGCCGAGGTACTGGCGCGCGGGACCACCGACGGCGACGGGGTCTTCTGGACGGAGTTGGAGCCGCTGAAGGATATGTGGGCGCCCTACGTAGTGCTGACCGGCGCGGAGGGCATGCCCTCCGCCGACTTCGGCATCGGTGTGAGCGACTGGTACGAGGGGATCGGTCCGTGGGACTTCGGTTTCCCCTCTAATTTCGACCCACGGCCCTATCGGATCTACCTCTACACCGACCGGCCCATCTACCGGCCCGGCCAGCCAGTCTACTTCCGGGGCGTCGTCCGCGCCGAGGACGACGTCCACTACGCCCTCCCGACGGGGTTGGAAGCCGTCCCGGTCACCGTCTACGACGACGAGGGACAACCGATCTACAGCGACACTCTGTCCCTCTCCGACTTCGGCACCTTCAGCGGCCAGTTCACCCTGGGCGAGGAGGCGGGGCTGGGGTACTACTACATCGAGGCGCGGGTCGGCGATCAGACCGACGGCGTGGGTTTTCAGGTGGCCGAGTACCGCCGCCCCGAGTTCGAGGTGCAGGTAACCCCCGACCGGGACCAGGTCGTCGACGGGGAGAAGATCAACGTGGTCGTCCAGGCCACCTACTTCTTCGGCGGCCCCGTCGCCGACGCGGAGGTCCATTGGACCCTCTACGCCCAGGACTATCGATTCCGGCCCGACGTCCCCGGCTGGTGGGACTGGACCGACACCAGTCAGTGGGACGGGTGGTGGGGGCCGGAGGAGCCCCGCTGGGGCCGGGTGATCGCCGACGGCACGGGCACCACCGACAGCGAGGGCCGCTTCGTCTTCTCCATCCCCACCGACATCGCCGAGGAGCCCTTCAGCCAGCAGTTCACCATCGAGGCCACCGTCACCGACGTCAACGACCGGATGGTCGCCAACCGGGCCACCGTCGTGGTCCACAAGGGCCGCTTCTACATCGGCCTGCGCCCCCAGCGGTACGTGGGCCGGGTCGGCGAGCCGCAGACGATCGATGTGCGGACGGTGGACTGGGAGGGCGAGCCGGTGGGGAGCGTCCCGCTCACCGTCACCTTCAGCCGCCGGGAGTGGCTCAATGTCCAGGAGGAGGACGAGTACGGCAACCTCTACTGGACCTGGGTCCCGTCGGATACGGTGGTGGCGACCCGGACGGTGACCACCGACGGCCGGGGAGAGGCGGAGGTCGCCTTCGTGCCGGAGTCGGGCGGCACCTACATCGCCAAGGCGGTGGGTGTCGATAAGGAGGGGCATCGGATCACCTCCGCCACCTGGCTCTGGGTCACCTCCCGGGAGTACGTTAGTTGGCGACGGGAGAACAACGACCGCATCCAGTTGATCGCCGACCGCCGCTCCTACCGACCTGGCGACGTCGCCCAGATCCTCGTCCCCTCCCCCTTCCAGGGCGAGGTGACCGCCCTGGTCACCGTGGAGCGGGGCCGGATCCTCGAGCGCTGGGTGCAGACCCTCCACGGCAACGCCGAGACGATCGAATTGCCCATCACCGCCGACTACGCCCCCAACGTCTATGTCTCCGTCGTGCTGGTCAAGGGGGTGGACGAGACCAACCCGGTGCCCGCCTATCGGGTGGGGTACGTCTCCTTCGAGGTCTCCCCGGAGGAGCAGGAACTGACCGTCGAGGTGATCCCCGACCGGGACATCGCGGCGGGGGAGCACTACGGCCCCCGGGAGCGGGTCGGCCTGGAGATCCGCGTCACCGACGCCGAGGGGAATCCGGTAGAGGCGGAGGTGGGGATCGGCGTGGTCGACAAGTCGGTCCTCTCCCTGACCGACCCCAACGCCCCCTCCATCCTGGAGGCCTTCTACGGCCAGCGGGGGTTGGGGATCCGCACTGCCGACAGTCTCTCCGTCTCCGTGGATCGCATCACCGTCCAGGTGGCGCGGGGGGCTAAGGGAGGTGGCGGTGGCGGCGCGGAGATGGCGGTGGGGGCCGAGTTCATCCGCCAGGAGTTCCCGGACACCGCCTTCTGGGATCCTGCCGTCCGCACCGACGAGGAGGGGAGGGCGACCGTCTCCTTCCGCCTGCCGGACCAGTTGACCACGTGGCGGGTGGACGTGCGGGCGGTGACGGTGGAGGCACGGGTAGGACAGGCGGAGATCGATCTGCTCTCGACGAAGGACCTGCTGATCCGGCCGGTGACGCCCCGCTTCTTCGTCGCCGGGGACCGGGCCGACCTGGCCGCCGTGGTCCACAACAACACCGACCAACCGCTGGAGGTGGAGGTCTGGCTGGAGGCGGAGGGGGCGTCCTTGCTGGGCGAGAGCCGCCACACCGTCGCCCTGGAGCCGGGCGGCAAGGCGCGGGTGGAGTGGCCGGTCGAGGTGGTGGGGGATGCTTCGTCGGTGGACCTGACCTTCCACGCGCGGTCCGGCGGCCTCTCCGACGCGGTGAAGCCGCCCACGGGCCTCCCGCCCGACCAGCGGCTGCCGGTGTATCGGTACACCACGCCGGAGACGGTGGGGACCGCCGGTGTGCTGGACGAGCCGGGGAGCGTCCTGGAGGCGGTGGCCTTGCCGCGCACCGTGGACGTGACCCAGGGGGAGTTGACCGTCCGGATCGAGCCGTCGCTGGCGGCGGGGATGGTCGGTGGGCTGGACTACCTGGAGCACTACCCCTACGAGTGCACCGAGCAGACGGTCTCCCGCTTCCTGCCCAACGTGCTGACCTACCGGGCGTTGAGCCAGTTGGGGATCGAGGACCCGGAGTTGGAGGCCCATCTGCGGGAGCAGGTGGGGATCGCGCTGCAGCGGCTCTACGCCCGCCAGCACTACGACGGCGGGTGGGGCTGGTGGATCAACGACGCCTCCTCGCCGCTCGTCACCGCCTACGTCGTCTTCGGCCTGGTCAAGGCCCAGGAGGCGGGGTTTGCGGTGGACCCGGAGGTCGTGGCGCGGGGGGTGGGCTACCTGCAAGAGCACTTGGAGCCGGCCTCCCGCCTGGAGACGACGGGGGAGGCGAACCGGCAGGCGTTCATCCTCTACGTGCTGGGCGAGGCGGGCGAGGTGAAGGAGAGCGATCTGGCCGGCCTCTACGAGGTGCGGGACCGGCTGGGTCACTACGGGCGGGCCTTCCTGGCGATGGCGCTGGGTGGGGTAGATGAGGACGATCCCCGCATCCGCACCCTGCTTTCCGACCTGGCCTCCGCCGCCATCGTCAGCGCGACCGGGGCCCGCTGGCAGGAGCGGGAGCCGGAGCGGTGGAACTGGAATACCGACACGCGGACCACGGCGGTGGTGCTGGACGCGCTGGCCCGGCTGGATCCGGACAACCGGCTGGCCCCGCTGGCCGTCCGCTGGCTGATGCGCGCCCGCACCGCCGATCACTGGGAGACCACCCAGGAGACCGCCTGGGCCCTCATCGGGCTCACCGACTGGATGGTCGCCACCGGTGAGTTGGAGGCCGACTACTCGTGGGGGGTCCGCCTGAACGGGGAGGACCTGGGCTCCGGCGAGGTCACCCCGGCGACGCTGCGGGAGGTTGCGACCTTCCGCGTGGCGGTGGCCGACCTGCTGCGGGATGAGGTCAACCGGCTGCAGATCGCCCGCGGTAAGGGACCGGGTAACCTGTATTACACTGCCCACCTGCGGGCCTACCTGCCGGTGGAGGAGGTACACGGGCTGAACCGGGGGATCATCGTCGGGCGGACCTACGAGATGGCGGACTGCGAGGAGGACTGCCCGCCCGTCGATGAGGCGCGGGTGGGAGACCTCATCCGGGTTCGGTTGACCCTGATCGCGCCGAACGACCTGCACTACGTCGTGGTGGAGGATCCCTTCCCGGCGGGGACGGAGCCGGTGGACACCAGCCTGCGGACCAGCCCGACCGTGGAGGAGGGAGAAGGTGGGCTCCAGCCACTCGACCGCGAGGTCGGTTGGTGGGAGTGGGGCTGGTGGTGGTTCACCGACGTGGACATCAGGGACGAGAAGGTGGTCCTCTTCGCCACCTCCCTCCCTGCGGGGACCTACGAGTACACTTACCTGCTGTATGTCGGCCTGCCAGGGGAGTACCGGGTCCTGCCGACGACCGCCTACGAGATGTACTTCCCGGAGGTGATGGGCCGGTCGGACGGTGGGGTGTTCACCGTGCAGCCGTGATATTCACCACAGAGGCACAGAGGACACAGAGTTTTTCTCAATTGTTTTGAGATTCTCCGTGTCCTCTGTGTCTCTGTGGTAAAAACAGGTCAGGGTATCTGGCCCGCTTCCAGTTGCTCCAGCAGTTCCCGGTAGGCGTCGGCGTTGGGGGGATTGAGGCGGAGGATCACCTTGATAGTGTTGATGGCCTCCTTGATGCGGCCCGCCTGCAGTTGGAGATCCCCCAGCCGGTCCAGTGCCTCCAGCGCCTCCTCGACGTTGCCCGCGTCTAGGTGGGTCTGCGCCAGGCGGGCGAGGAGGGGGATGTCGTCGGGGTACTCGTCCACGAGGGCTCGGAGAGTGGGGATGACCTTCGCCGTCTCTCCTGTCTCTCGGTAGGTACGGAGGAGGGCGTCCAACTCCTTCAGAGCCTCAGCCTGCTTTCCAAACCGGTAGTAGAGGTCGATCAGCGTCATTCGGGCTTTTTCGTCGTTGGGGTCCAGGTCCCGGATCTGCTCGTAGACGGCGATGGCCCGCTTCCAGTCCACCCGTTGCATATCGATGTCGCCGATCCGATGGAGGATACGGACGGCCCATTCCCGTTCGACATCTTTTTGGAGGGCCAGCTGTAGGGCTTCGTTGTAGGTCTCCCGTGCCCGGTCCCACTGGGCCATCTGATAGTAGGTCTCGCCCAGGACCAGATACTGTTCCAGGGCCCGGGTGATCTCTCCCTGACCGATAAGAAGGTCGATCAGTCGGGAGCGGACCCTCACGTCCATCGGCGCTAGCTGGAGGATCCGCTCATACATCGCTGCCGCCTGGAAGAGGTCCCCCCGCACCTGATGGACTCCGGCGATGCTTTGGAACTTCTCCAGAGCCTGATCGGTCTCCCCCATCTGGAGGAGGATCTCCCCGATCTGGCGGTGGATGAGCAGGCAGGTGGGGAGCACGGTGAGGGTGAGGAACAGTTCATCCAGGGCGGCGTTCCATAGACCCTGCTGTGCGTACTCCTGGGCCAGCCCGAGGGAGTGGAGGACCCGGTCCGGGTCGGGTGCCATAAGGAGCTCGGCCAGGCTCAGGATGGGGCCGTCCTGGGCCACGTTGTCGAGTCGCTTTCGGGCTTGGATCGCTTTTTCTTCCCAGTCCTTTGCGTTGAGGAAGTCGATCAGGGCGTTGATGAAATCCACCGCCCACTCTTCCTCGCCCCTGGCGGTATAGAGGCGGCTCAGCCCGTCGTAGAGCCGGGTGAGTTCCTTTGCGCGGTCCGGTTCCACGGTTCCGAGGTCGACGGTCTTCAGCACTTCGAGGAAGTAGGTCAACGCCTCTTCGATCCGACCCAGGGCGCGGCAGCATTCGCCCAGGGCGAAAAGGCTGCCGAGGCGGTACTGGGGGGCCTGGAGGGCCTGCTCGAACTGTTCGATCGCCTCTTCGAACCGGAGTTGACGCTGGTAGAGGAGCCCCAGGTTAAAGTTGACGGCGGGTTGGATGATGCCGCCGCGAAGGACCTCTTCATAGCAGGCGATCGCCTCATCTAGGTCGTCTCGGGTCTGGGCGTCCAGCGCTCTGGCGATGAGGGTGTTCACCTGAACTTTGGTGAGGGGACGGAGGACCAGGTTGCCGGTCTGGGGGAGACTCTCGTCGAACACCATCTCCGCCAGATCGGACAGGGCTCGCTCGCGGGCGATCTCGGCGGGATTCCCTCGGGTTTCCTCCTCTTCTTCCTCCTCAGGAAGGAGGTCCAGAGGGCCGGTGCCTGGGGGCCGGTCGAGTGGGACCTCTTCGCCGTATCGAAGTCGGTCCATCATCGCCAGGACCTCGGGGTGGTGGGGGTCGATGCGCAGGGCGTACTGGCACAGTTCCAGGGCCTGGTCGGTCTTTCCCTGGGCGGAGTAGATCTCCGCCAGCGCCAGGTACTCGCGGAGGGCGTTCGCGGTCTTGCCCTGAGAGAGATAGGCTCTAAGCAGGTGGACGTGGGCGGGGATGCAGGAGGGGTCCACCCGGATGGCGTCCTCCCACCGCTCCAGCGCCAGGGAGGGGGCCTGCCGATGGGTGTACCGCTCTGCGGCCTGGAGGTAGGCCTGTGCCGCCTCTTTGAGCCGCCCTAACTTCTCCAGCGTCTGCCCCACCCGTTCCGGGAGTGTGGGGTTCTCCGTGTCGATCTCAGCGGCCCGCTGATAGGCCTCCAGAGCCTCCTCCAGGCGTCCGCTTTCGAAGAGGGCCAACCCCAGGCCGACCAGGGCAGCCAGGTCGTCTGGGAACTCCGCCAGGGCGCGCCGGTAGGCTTCGGCCGCTTCCTCCCATCGGCGTTCCCACGCGTAGTTGGATCCCTCGTTCAGCGCCTCTTCGTAAACTTTTCGGTCCCCGGCCACGGCAACCTCGTATTGGTGGGTGGATAGGGAAACCGCTGAGGGACGGCCTGCAGGCTGGGCAGGTGCTACGTCAGCAGTTTCACCAGGATGGCCTTCTGGGCGTGCAATCGATTCTCCGCCTGGTCCCAGAGCACCGAATGGGGCCCGTCGGCCACCTCGTCGGTGATCTCTTGACCCCGATGGGCCGGCAGGCAGTGCATCACGATCACGTCGGACCGGGCCTTGGCGACCAGGTCACTGTTCACCTGATAGGGGGCGAAGACCCTGGCCCGTTCCTCCGCCTCGTCCTCCTGTCCCATCGAAGCCCAGACGTCGGTGTAGATGACGTCGGCGTCGGCTGCGGCCTCGGCGGGGTCGTGGGTTGCCATCAACCGGCTGCCGCTCTCCGCGGCGAACCGCTCGCCCAGCGACCAGACCTCCGGGGGAAGTTCGTAGCCCGGCGGGGTGGCGATGGCGTAGTCCATCCCCACTTTGGTCGCGCCGAAGAGGAGCGAGGTAGCGACGTTGTTGCCGTCGCCGATGAAGGCCAGTTTGCGTCCCTTCAGGTCCCTCCCCTTCTTTTCGATGATGGTCAGTAGGTCGGCCAAGCCCTGGCACGGGTGGTTGTAGTCGGACAGACCGTTGATCACCGGCACGCGGGAGTACTCGGCCAGGGTGACCACGTCCGAGTGGGCGAAGACGCGGGCCATGATGATGTCCACATATCGGGAGAGGACGCGGGCCACGTCGGGGACGCTTTCCCGCTTGCCCAGTTGGACCTCGAAGGGGGAGAGGTAGAGGGCGTGGCCGCCCAGGTGCTGCATCGCCATCTCGAAGGAGACGCGGGTGCGCAGCGAGGGTTTCTGGAAGAGCATCCCGAGGGCTTTCCCGGCCAGCAAAGGCTGGTTGCCGCCCCGCTTCCACTCCTCTTTGAGACGGATCGCCTCCTCCAGCAGGTCCCAGATTTCCGCGGACTGAAGGTCGGCCAGGCTGAGGAAATGTTCCATCGGACCCCTCCTGGAGATCGTTGCGTTGTTGGTGTCAGTATACCACAAGGGGGACGGGGAGGCAACGGCGGGTGCGATTTGACATTTCCATTAAGCGGAATACAATGGTAAGCGGCCGGACATAGGGTCGTTGGTTCTTTGAAACCTTTAAAAAGCCGCAGTTGCTTGCCATTGGGCTCCCTCCGGACAATCAGTGCCGCCTTGAGAGGCAAGGTGCGAGGAAAGGAGGTGGTGCACGGGTGGTGATGCAAGGAACCGAGGAAAGTCGTCAGGTGGGGATTTCTCGTTCGTCTTCTATCGGCTTGTAAGGAGGGAAAGCGATGAACGCGATCTTGACCCTGGTTCTGGCCGCTGCGGCGATCGGCATTGGCTACGGTGTCTATGCCAAGAGCATCGATCGCAAGGTGATCCAGCCGGATAACTCCAGGGCTACGCCGGCCAAGATGTATATGGACGGCGTGGACTTTACCCCCGCGAACCGCAACGTCCTCTTCGGCTACCAGTTCAAGTCGGTTGCTGCCCTCGGTCCCATCGTCGGCCCCATTGTAGCGGTGCGGTACGGCTGGCTTCCGGCACTGTTGTGGATCCTTCTGGGCACCTTCTTCATCGGCTGGGTGCAGGACTACGCCAGCATCATCGTCGGGGTCCGGGAGGAGGGGCAGACCTTCGGTGCGCTCAGTTATCGGTTGATCTCCCCCCGCGCTCGGAACATCCTGCTGATATTCATCTACTGCTATCTCCTGCTCATTATGGGTGCCTTCGGTAAGATCGTCGGCTACGACCTGATGTCCAAGCCGTCGGTGCCCCTGGGGGTGCTACTGGTGATTCTACTTGGGCTCCTCGCCGGCCAGATGACTTATAAGTGGAAGCAGGACATCATCCTGACCACCGTCGTCACGGTCGTTGGTGCTTTCATCGGCATCTGGCTGGGCACCCTGGAGGGGGTACAGAACCTCTTCTCCGGCATCAACACCGCCCTGGGCGACCCCGGCTACAAGATCTTCTGGAGCGTGGTGACGCTGGTCATCTGCTACTTCGGCGCGGTGCTCCCCATCTGGCGTTGGGCGCAGCCGATCAACTACGTCGCCTTCTGGATCGTCTTCCTGGGCATCCTGGGCGGCGTCATCGGTCTGATCGTCTGGCACCCCTCCTACCCCGCCGAGTTCCCGGCCTTCACCAACTGGAACGGCGACATCTGCGCGGCGACGACCTGCCCTGAGGGGGTCACCCTAGGCGCGCTGGGTCCCCTGTGGCCCATCCTTTTCGTCACCATCGCCTGCGGTGCCATCTCCGGCTGGCATAGCCTGGTCTCCTCCTCCGGCACGGCACGCCAGTTGGAGCGGGAGGGAGATGCCCTCTTCGTGGGCGGCGGTGCGATGTTCCTGGAGATGTTCGTGGCCGTCCTCTCCCTGCTAGCCGCCGTCGTCGGTGCCGGGAGCCTGGCGCGGTACGCGGAGTGGGGTGGCAAGGCCGGCGTCTTCTCCAACGGGCTGGCTGTGTTCCTGAGCTACATCGGCGTGCCGGAGTCGTTCGGTCGCCCCTACGGCGCGGTCTTCCTCACTCTGATGGCGTTGACCATCATGTATCTGGTGGTCCGCTTCATGCGGGTAGCCAGCGCTGAGTTCCTGGGCGACCGGATCCCGGTCCTGCGCAACGTCCACGTCGGCTCGCTGGTGGCTCTGATCTTCTCCGGCATCCTGATCTGGACCGGCTTCTGGACCCGCATCTGGGTCCTCTTCGGCGGCTCGAACCAGTTGATGGCCTCGCTGGCGCTGCTCATCATCACCCTGTGGCTGGCCTCCAAGGGCAAGAATTTCTGGTGGTCGTTCATTCCCTTTATCTTTATGTTCCTGACCACCATCGCTGCCCTGGCGCGCACCGGCTACAAGTCCTTCATGGCTGTGGACTTCGCTGACGTGGGCGGGGCTATCGGCAACATCATCGCCGGCGTGCTGGCGGTGGTGCTGATCATCTGCGCCCTCATCCTTGCCGTGGACGGCATCCGAGCGATCATGCGCGCCATGCGCAAGGAGGAGGCTGGCGCTCCGGCCGACAAGTAGTGTGTACGGG
>DUEL01000115.1 GCA_011192125.1 Thermoflexia bacterium | reverse complement strand
CGCCGAGGCGATCTGTCAGTCACAGGGAGAGTGGTCTGTCCAGGAGGTGCAGAGGTGAGGGTGTATCGTGTGACAAGAAACGAGGGAGTGGGGAGAGCCTATCCGTGCGCGACGGAGGTTCCTCCGCCGTTCTGGGCCGACGGGCTGGCGCTGTCTCGATCCTGGTTCGCGGAGAACCTCGGGAAGTACGTGGAAGGATTCCACGTGGAGAACGGCGAGGGAGAGGTAGTGGGCCATATCTATTGGGCACCCTCTGAGAGGGCGCTGGTGCCCTATCGGATAGAGGAAGGGGCGGCCTATGTCTACTGCGAGTGGGTGCAGCGAGGGCATCAGGGACGCGGGTACATGCGGGAGGTGTTTGGCGCGTTCGTGGAGTACCTGCGGGGTAAGAAGTGTAAGGGTGTCCTGGTGGATGGGACGGAGATCGAGGGCTACATGCACTACCGGCATTTCGAGAAACGCGGGTTTCGGGTGATCTGCGAGGCGGACGGCGG
Organism: Thermoflexia bacterium; assembly: GCA_011192125.1. Classification (GTDB taxonomy): domain Bacteria; phylum Chloroflexota; class Anaerolineae; order B4-G1; family DUEL01; genus DUEL01. Next base: position 17,498 of record DUEL01000115.1, on the reverse strand, counting down.
GCGGTTGATGTACCTGCCTCTGAGCCAGGAGAGGATAGAGGTGGAGCCGATCGAAGCCCGGATATCGAAGAGGGAGGGTCTGCCGGTGGAGGTGCTGGTGATCGGGTCGCAGTTCTGCCCGGTGGGGGCATCGGCGGTGCTGGCGATACGGAGAGTGGCAGGGGAGTTTGAGGGGAAAGTTGTGGTGAAGGAGGTGGCTGGCGGGAGGGAAGCGATAGAGCGGTACGGGGTGGCGGATGGGATCTTCGTCAACGGGGAGGCGAGGTTCTTCGGGCCGGTGAGGGAGGAGCAGGTGCGGGAGGTACTCCGAGAGGCGATTGGCAGTGCAAAGGTGCAGACCTGACGTCGAGCCGTCTGAGCTTCCACAGCATGTCGTATCCATATGTACCAGGCTGCCGCAGAGAGCGACGTGACGAGTGGAGGAGGATCACAGTTATGGAGATTCGGCCTGCACAACCCGAGGATGCCGGCGCCATCGCTAGGGTCCACATTGAACTTGACAACTCATTCCGACTGCCTATAATAGCAGTATGAGAGCGCTTGGGGTAGGTAAGGAGGACGCTTACTTGGTTGAAAGCGCCTCGGTCGAAGGCGAGAGCGTCCCACGCGCGGAGTAGAAGAGCGCCGGCTGCTCATACGGAGAGTGGTCGGCGCTTTTGCTTTTGGATTGCTCTTATCAGATTTCTCCGAACCTCAAAACTGCTTCATGGTCCAGGAGGTGAGTCTTGATCGTCCGGTGTAAAGTAAAGCCCAGCCAGTACTACGACTCCGTCACGCTGATGGAGGTGGCCCGGGAGTTGACGAAGTTGCCCGGCGTGGTCGACGCGGCCGTCGTGATGGCGACGGATGCCAACAAGGGGATCCTGGAAGGGGCAGGATTGCTCCTGCCGGAGATCGAGGCGGCCACGCCGAACGACCTGGTTATCGTCGTCAAGGCGGAGTCGGACGAGGTCGTGGAGCGCGCGCTTCAGACCGCGGAGGAGCATCTGGCCCGACAGCCCGAAGCGGCAGGGGGTGGGGGGCCGTTCGCCTTTCAACCCCGAACGATCCGAGGCGCGGTCCGCACCAATCCTCAGGCCAACCTGGCGATCATCTCCGTCGCCGGGCAGTACGCTGCTGCGGAGGCGTGGGAAGCGTTGCACAACGGCCTTCACGTCCTTCTCTTCAGCGACAACGTCCCCATCGAGGAAGAGATCGCCCTGAAGAAGTACGCCGCTGAGCACGGCCTGCTGATGATGGGAGCAGACTGCGGCACGGCGATCATCAACGGGGTGGCTTTGGCCTTCGCCAACGTGGTGCCGCGCGGGCCTGTGGGAATCGTGGCCGCGGCGGGGACCGGCCTCCAGGAGGTGAGCACCCTCTTGGCGAAACTGGGGGTCGGGATCAGCCAGGGCATCGGCACTGGCGGGCGGGATGTCAAGGAGGCGGTCGGCGGCATTATGATGATCGAAGGGATCAAAGCCCTCCAGGCGGACCCGGAGACGGAGGTGCTTCTTTTGGTCTCGAAGCCACCGGCCCCCTCGGTGACGCGACGGGTGATGGAGGAGGTCAAGAAGGGGGACAAGCCGACCGTGGTCTGCTTCCTCGGCGGCGACCCCGAGCCAGTGGCGGCCGCTGGCGCGATCCCCGCGCAGACGCTACAGGAGGCGGCCTACCTGGCTGCCGCTCAGACGGAGGGGTACACCGGACCGCCTGCGGAGGAGGTCATCGCTCAGGAAATGGACCGATTGAGGGTCCAGGCCGCGGAGTTGAAGAAACGGCTGAAGCCGGGGCAGAAGTATATCCGAGGGCTTTTCAGCGGCGGAACCCTGGCCTCCGAAGCGTTGATGATCTGGATGCGGGATGAGGTCCTCGGCGAGGTCTATTCTAACATCGCCACCGACCCACGCCTGCGCCTGGTCGACTCCACCCGCAGCCAGGGGCATACGGTGGTCGATCTGGGGGAGGATGAGTTCACCGTGGGTCGCCCCCACCCGATGATCGACAACGACCTGCGCATCCGGCGGCTGATGCAGGAGGCGGCCGATCCCGAGGTGGCGGTGATTCTGTTGGACGTGGTGCTCGGGTACGGCGCGCATCCCGACCCAGCCAGCGAACTGGGGGCGGCCGTCCGCCGTGCACGGGAGCAGGCGGCCGACGCGGGGCGGGAACTGATCGTCGTCGCTTCGGTGACGGGCACGAAGGACGACCCCCAGGGCCTGGATCGCCAGGTGCAGTTGCTCGAGGATGCGGGCGTCGTTGTCTGTAACTGCAACGCAGCCGCGGCACGGCTGGCTGAGTTCATCGTTGCTGAGTAGGGCGAGGAGGCAGAATCGTGGCAGAAAAGGGAATTCAAGCGCTCTTTGGAAAGCCGCTTCACGTCGTCAACGTTGGTCTTCGGTCCTTTGCCGAGAGCCTGGAGGATCAGGACGTCTCGGTCGTTCAGGTGGACTGGAAGCCCCCACGGGCGCCGAGGTTGCTCTTCACGAAGAAAGGAGTGGACATCGAGGCGGCCAACACCGAGGCGGTCAGCCGTATCATGCAGGGGCGCCCGGTGTTAATAGGGATGGGTATCGCCCGCGAGGTGATCCCTGGTTTTCACGATCGGTTGATCCTCCACGCTGGTCCTCCCATCACGTGGGACCGGATGTGCGGCCCCCAGCGGGGCGCGGTGATGGGCGCGCTGGTCTACGAGGGGCTGGCGAAGGACGAGCAGGAGGCGGCGGAACTGGCCGCCAGTGGCGAGATCGAGTTTGCACCTTGTCACCATTACCACGCTGTAGGGCCGATGGCGGGGATCATCTCTCCCTCGATGCCGGTCTTCATCGTCAAGAACGAGACCTTCGGCAACTACGCCTACGCCACCCAAAACGAGGGGCTGGGTCGGGTCCTCCGGTACGGGGCCTACGGGCCCGACGTCTACGAGCGGCTGCGCTGGATGGAGGAGGTCCTCTACCCCACACTCAAGGCGGCCATCGAGTCCATCGAGGGCGGGATCGACCTGCGGGCGTTGATCAGCCAGGCCCTTCATATGGGGGACGAGTGTCACAACCGGAACCGAGCGGGTACCTCTCTCTTCCTCCGTGCGATCACCCCGGCGATCATCCGGACCTGCCCTGACAAGGAACGGGCGGCCCAGGTGTTCGAATTCATCGACGGCAACGATCACTTCTTCCTCAACCTGTCGATGCCAGCGGGGAAGGCGATGACGGAGCCGGCCGAGGGGATCGAGGGATCGACCATCGTGACGGTGATGGCCCGCAACGGGACCGACTTCGGGATCAAGGTGGCGGGGATGCCGGATCGGTGGTTCGTGGCCCCGGCGGGGAAGGTGAAGGGGCTGTATCTGCCGGGCTTCACGGAGGAGGACGCCAACCCGGACATCGGCGACAGCACCATCACCGAGACGGCGGGCTTCGGTGGCTTTGCGATGGCGGCGGCCCCGGCGATCGCCAAGTTCGTGGGTGGGACGCCGCAGGACGCCATTGAGGCGACGCTGGAGATGTACGAGATCTGCTACACCGAGCACGAGCACTTCACCATCCCGGCGTTGAACTTCCGGGGCACGCCCCTGGGGATCGACGTGCGGAGGATCGCCGAGACCGGCATCCTGCCCCGTCTCAACACCGGCATCGCCCACAAAGAGCCGGGAATCGGGATGGTCGGCGCGGGTGTGCTGCGGGCGCCGGAGAAGTGCTTTATGGACGCCTTCAAGGCGATTCAAGAGTGGTAGGGAGGCCCTCGTAGCCCTATGCCCAAAAAGCGACGCCAGGACGAACGGCCTGAGGCCCCCTCCCTGGCCTACCGGCTGGGAAACCAGTTCACCATCTCCCTGGCCATCGTGCTGACCGACTTCGGGCTCAGTCTGATGTCCCGGGGTGAGGTGGAGACGACGTGGGCCGACATCCCGGTGATGGTGATCCACTCGCTGCTCATCGGCGTCGCGGTCTTTCTCTGGCTCTTGGCCGCCGTCTGGCTGGCCCGGAAGACCGGTATGAAGGAGGGCGTGGCCGAGGGAGTGATGGTCCTGATCTTCGGCCTGCTGGGCGCGGGGGTCGAGTACGGGCTGATCCGGGGGATCGAGCGCTGGGCCCACACGGCGGCGCTGCTCATTGGCGTGCTGGCGGGCTGGGCGATGCGCATCCCCCCACCCGAGTCCCGCAAGTCCAAGTGACACGGCCACTAAGTTATCAAACTACCTAAACTCTTGAGGAGGTTTTGCAATGAAACTGATCGATCTGACCATTCCTTTGGGCATCGCCACGCCACCGTGGCCTACATACGAACCGTTGCAGGTGAAGTACTTCAAGCGGCTGGCCCCCAATGGGGCGAACGGGCAGTTGCTCACTCACTCCAACCACCTGGGCACCCACCTGGATGGCGAGATCCACTTCTTCACCGCCGGGAAGGACATCGCCGACCTGGACCTCAACGAGTTCCTGGTGGGGCCGGGGGTGGTGGTGGACCTCTCCGACGCGGTCGGCGATTATCAGATCTACACCCCCGAGATGATCGAGGAGCGGGTGGAGGTTAAAGAAGGGGACATTCTGGTCATCCACACCGGCTATCATCACTTCGGATGGGACATGCCGACGGCGGATGAGATCCGCTACATGGTCCAGCATCCCGGGCCGGACCGGGACTTCGCCATCTGGGCGAAGGAGAAGAAGATCCGGTGGATCGGTGTGGACTGCGGCAGCGCGGACCATCCGATGAACACCATCATCCGCCAGTGGATGCCGCGCCAGGCGGCCGAGGCCGACAAACTCTTCCGCGAGATGTACGGCCAACCCTTGGCGGAGCGGTTCACCCCCGATAAGTACCAGCTGATGCACATCGAGATGTTCCCTCACCACATCATCCACGCTGAGTGCCTGGGCGGCGATATCGACCTCTTGGTGAACCGGCGGGTGACCATCGGGTTCTTCCCCTGGCGGTTCGTGGACGGGGAGTCCAGCATCGGCCGGTGTGTCGCCTTCGTGGACGACGACGAGTACGAGGAACTGATGGCCCGGAAGGCCGAACTGCCCAAGACCCGCTTCGGCGATTGTTACGATCCGGAGCACGTAGAGCGGCTCAACAAGTTGAGCAAGCGATTCTAGGTTACGACCTGCCCTCCTAGGGAGGTTGAACGAAATTCTGTGAAGAGGAGGAAAGTACAATGAGGTTGGAACCCCCCTGCAAAGTATCTCAGGAGAAGATCACGTTTGATGTCCGGGAGATCGAGCCCGTACTGCGCGGTTATCCGATGAAGTTGGAGCCCTTCCCGCCCTGCTACGTGGAACTGAAGGATGGTTCCATTATGGTCATCCGCGAGGCCAAGCGGGAGGAGGCCCCGCTGATGCTGAAGTACGTGATGCAGGTGATGCAATCCGATCACGACTTCTATGACATCGTGGGTGCGCGGGTCTATGCCGAGATCCTGGGCTGGTATCGCCATCGTCTGAAGGACCCCTACACGCTGGTCGGTCTGATCGACGGGGAGTGGGTGGGCTTCGCCAACGGTCGGCTGATGAACAAGGACATCAACATCAGCCTGCATACGATGGCCCTCAAGCGCGGCCTGCGCATCGGCGCGATCATGTACTACGCCAAGGCCCAGTACGGCTTTGAGGTGTTGGGCAACAAGGAGTGGTGGGCCACCTACGAGAGCTACAACGGCTGGAAGCGGTGGGGCATCGGGATGGCGCAGCCCTCCTACCCCTGGCCGGAGTACCAGCACGAACTGGGCGGCGCGCGGGTCTACTACATCACCAAGGAGTACTGGGATCAGGTGGTCTCCCAGTACCTGCTGGACATGATCGGAACCGAGCTGAAGCGGCCCGTGCCCGATGACCTATGGGAGAAGAACGCCGGCACCCTTCGCCTGCCGGAGAAGGTCATGGTGTAGGTTGGACGGGGGCTTTGTGAGGGGCTTGCCCCCTCTGAAGCCTCCTCTGTAATCCATTCCGTGTTTATCGATCTATACTGAGAAAGGGGGTGAGGCTCGGGTTGGAAAGGCGGTCTCGATGTCTTGTCCGTATCCATTCCAGTCTTCTATTCAATTGATGAACTGAAAGGAGTAGAGAAAAATGGCGGCCGTAGCGGAAGAGAGAAAGATCATCGGGTATCTTCCCAACGACGTGCCACCCATCGGTCAGACCATCGTCTTGGGCTTCCAGCACGTGCTGACGATGTTCCCGGCGACGGTGCTGGTGGCCCTCCTGGTCGGCTTCGACGTCGGCGCGGTGTTGACCATCTCCGGCTTGGCGACCATCACCGCCCTCGTCCTCTCCAAGCTCATTGCTGGCAAGTACATTCCCCTTTATTACGGCTCCAGCTTCAGTTACATCGCCGCGACGATGTCGGTCACCGGGGCCTCGGCTGAAACCTTCGGGCAGTATCTCGGTGCAGAGGCGGTCAGCCTGGCCCAGGTGGGTATCGTCGCCACCGGTCTGGTGAACATCCTCGTCGGCCTGGGGATCCGCTGGATCGGCAAGGAGAGCCTGGACAAGATCCTGCCGCCGGTGATCACCGGCTCCGTGGCGACGGTCATCGGCATCGCCCTGGCGTTCGCCGCGCTGGACATGGCCTCCAATCACTGGGGGGTGGCCTTCCTGACCCTGCTCATCACGGTGTTGATCTCGGTTTATCTGCAGGGCAAGGGCTTCATCGGCCTCCTCCCTGTCCTCTTCGGGGCCATCGCCGGTTATCTCATCAGCATCCCCTTCGGCCTGGTGGACTTCAGTCCGGTGATGGAAGCGGCCTGGTTCCGGATCCCGCGCTTCACGTTGCCGGCCTTCACCGATCCTCGTGCCTGGAGCGCGGTGGGGACCATCGCCGTGATCGCCATCGCCACCATCCCTGAGTCCACCGCCCACCTGTACCAGATCAGCCTCTACGTGGACGAACTGGCGGTGCGGATGGGCCGGGAGCGGTACCACCTGGCCGAACTGATCGGCCTGAACCTGGTGCTGGACGGGCTGGGGGACTTCATCAACGGTATGTTCGGCGGCGTGGCGGGGACCAACTACGGCGAGAACAACTCGCTGATGGTGATCACCCGCAACTACTCCGGCCCGAGCCTGATCGCCGCCGGTGTGATCGCTATCTTGCTCGGTTTCGTGGGCAAACTGGCGGCGCTGGTGGGCACCATCCCGGTGGCCGTCACCGGCGGCCTGGCCATCTACCTCTTCGGCGTCATCGGGATGCAGGGCGTGGCTCTGATGCTGGCTGAGAAGGTCAACCTGTACGACCCGAAGCAGCTGGCGATCGGCGCGGCGATCATGGTCATCGGCATCGGCGGCCACATCGGCTATGGCGGCAACATCCCCATCCCCATCCTCACCGGCCTCTTCCCCGACGGCCTGCCCGCCATCGCTACGGCGGCCGTGGTCGGCATCATCCTCAACGCCATCTTCCTCATCTTCAAGGCGCCGGAGGTGCCCACGGTCATCGAGTCCTCCGAGGGCAAATAGCCCGTCGAGGAAAGCGGTTTCGGGGGAGGGGATGCTCCTTGGGGTGTCCCCTCCCCACTCTCCAAGCCCTTGCGTGCCTTGTGGCTCTCGCAAGGGTTTGCCCTTCAGATAGATCGCAAAGGATGCATGGAGCCCCAGCCTCTCACACGGCCCGTCCTTTGTGATCTTTGTGGTCTGCTAGGAGGTGAGTGACGTGCTGGCGAGACCTGGTCTTCCGCGCTTCGATTACGTGAGGGCAGAGACCGCTGACGAAGTGGTCCGTCTTCTGCAGGAACGCGGGGAGGCGGCCCGACCGTTTATGGGCGGTACCGACCTCTTCGTGCGGATGCGCGACGGTGTGATCCACCCCCAGGTGGTGGTGGATGTGAAGTATCTGCCTGGCATACGGGACGTGGTGTATGACGCACAGGCCGGGCTGACGGTGGGCGCGGCGGTGACGATGAACGAGGTGGCCCGTCATCCGGACGTCGTGGCCCACTATCCTCTGCTGGCGGAGGCGGCCAACTCGGTCGCGTCCTACCAACTGCGCAACCGAGCCACCTTAGGCGGCAACCTCTGCAACGCTTCTCCCGCCGCCGACACCGCCCCCGCCACGCTGGTGCTGGAGGGCCGGATCGTCCTTTACGGCCCCGATGGAGAGCGGGAGGTGCCGGCCACGGAGTTCTTCCTTGGGCCCGGCAAGACGGCCCGCGGACCGGCGGAGATCGTGACGGCGATCCGGTATCCGTTGCCCCCGAAGGGGGCCGCAGGGCGGTACCTGAAACTGGGGCGAAACAAGGTGGGCGATCTCTCCATCGTCGGCGTGGCGGTATTTGGGTTCCCGGATGAGACAGCCCCCTCCGGTTACCGGTTCCGCATCGGGCTGGCGTCGGTCGCCCCGGTGCCGCTGCGGGCCACGGCGGCGGAGGAGATCTTGGCGGAGGAGCCGCCGGGGGAGGAGACCTTCGTGAAGGCGGCGGAGGAGGCGATGAACGAGGCCTCCCCCATCGACGACGTCCGCGCCAGCGCGGCGTACCGCAAAGCGATGGTGCGCGCTCTCACCCTGCGCGGCCTGCGAGCGGTGTGGGAGCAACTGGCGTAGGATCGCGGATGGTGTGATTTGGGATTGTCTAAGGAGGCGAGCATGGGAATGCATTCGATCACCGTGACGGTGAACGGAGAGAAGGAGTATCTGGAGGTGCCGTCCCATATGACGTTGCTCCAGATGCTCCGGGAGAAACTGGCCATCACTGGTCCGAAGAACGGATGCTCGGCTGGTGAGTGCGGCGCGTGCACCGTCCTGCTCGACGGCGAACCGGTGAACTCGTGCATGGTGCTGGCCGTCGAGGTGGACGGACACGAAGTGGTCACCGTCGAGGGGCTGGCGAAGGAGGGGCAACTGACGCCGCTGCAGCAGGCGTTCATCGAGCACAACGCCGTCCAGTGCGGCTTCTGCACGCCGGGGATGTTGATCTCCGCCGAGGCGCTGCTGAAGCGCAACCCTCATCCGACAGAGGAGGAGATCAAAGAGGCGCTGGTCGGCAACCTGTGCCGCTGCACCGGCTACATCCGTATCATCAGGGCCGTCCAGACGGCGGCTGAGAAAGGGGGTGCATGATGGCCGAGTTCTCCTCTGTAGGAAAGAACGTCCCCCGCGTGGATGTCTTCGAGAAGGTTACCGGCTCCGCCATCTATGCCGACGACCGGCAGTTTGGGGCGGGGCTCTACTACGGCCGCCTGGTCCGTAGCCCCTACGCCCACGCGCTGATCAAGAAGATCGACGTGAGCAAGGCGTTGGAGGTGCCGGGGGTAAAGGCGGTCGTCACCGGGAAGGACTTCCCCGGCCGCATCGGTCTCTACTTGGTGGACCGGCCCATCTTCGCTGCTGATCGGGTCCGGTATGTGGGCGACCCGGTGGCAGGGGTGGTCGCTGTCTCCGAGGAGATCGCCGAGGAGGCCGCCCGGCTGGTAGAGGTCGAATACGAGGAACTGCCTGCGGTGTTCGATCCGCTGGAGGCGATCAAGCCGGACGCGCCCCTTCTGCACCCCGACCTGGGCTCGTACAAGGTCGCGCCCTTCATCCATCCGGTCCCGGGCACCAACATCTCGGAGCACTTCAAACTGCGCCGGGGGGATGTCGAATCCGCCTGGTCCCAGTGCGCGGCGATCGTCGAGGAGGAGTTCCGCCTGCCCCAGATCCAGCACGTCCCTATCGAGACGCACGTGGCGGTGGCGATCTGGGAGCCCTCGGGGGAGGTGACGCTGTGGACCAGTTCCCAGTCCCCCTTCGCGCAGCGGGACCTGATCGCCCAGAGCCTGGGGATCCCTCACGGCAACCTGCGGGTGATCTCTCCTTACGTCGGCGGGGGGTTCGGCGGCAAGGCAGGCGTCTCCATCGAGGTGTACGCTGTGGCGATGGCCCGCGCGGTGATGGGGCACCCGGTCAAGTTGCGGATGACCCGCGAGGAGGAGTTCGTCGGCACGACCGTCCGCCAGAGCCTGGTGGCCCACGTCAAGGTCGGCTGCGACGCTGATGGGAACCTGCTGGCGATGGAGGTTTCCTACTACTTCGGCGGCGGAGCCTACAACGACTACGGGGTCAACATCGCCCGGGCCGCCGGATACTCCTGCACCGGTCCCTACTACATACCCAACGTCAAGGGCGACTCCTACTGCGTCTACACCAACCAGCCCATCGGTAGCGCGATGCGGGGCTTCGGGATGCCGGAGATCCACTGGGGGCTGGAGCAGGCGATGGACCAACTGGCGGAGAAGATCGGGATGGATCCGGTGGAGTTCCGCCGTCGGAACTGCGTCAAGACCGGTCAGATCATAGCCACCGGCATGACGATGCCCAACGTGGACCTGGTCGCCTGTATCGACAAGGTGGCGAAGGCGGTGAACTGGGGGAAGAAGGAGCCCCCTTCGGCTCCGCACAAGAAGCGAGGGAAGGGGCTCGCCATCATGTGGAAGGCCCCGGCGATGCCCCCCAATCCCGGCAGTTCCGCCATCGTCCGCTTCAACGAGGATGCCACGGTCAACGTGGAGATCGGCGCTCAGGAACTGGGGCAGGGGGCCTTCACCGTCGCTGCGCAGATCGCAGCGGAGGCCCTGGGCGTGCCCTACGACTGGGTGCGCGTCTCTGCCCCCATCGACACCAAGTACAGCCCCTACGAGTGGCAGACCGTCGCCAGCCGGATCACCTGGTCGATGGGGAACGCCGTCAAGGCGGCTGCCGAGGACGCTAAGCGGCAGATCCTGGAACTGGTGGCCGAGCACTGGGACGAGGACCCGGAGGACCTGGACATCAAAGACGGCAAGGTCATCTCCTACAAGTCCGAGCGGGAACTCTCCCTGAAGGGGCTGGTGGTCTACGGGTTGCCCAACGAGGACTTCGAAGGTTGGAAGGGCGGTCCGATCGTCGGGCGGGGCAAGTTCATGCCGACCTACGTGACCAGCCTCGACCCGGAGACTGGTCAGGGCACCCGGGCGGTGGTCCACTACACCGTCGGCGCGCAGGCGGTGGACCTGGAGGTGGACACCGAGACCGGACAGGTGGAGATCATCAAGATCGCCAGCGCCTACGATGTGGGGAAGGCGATCAACCCGGACCTGGTGCTGACCCAGATCGAGGGCGGCGCGGTCCACGGGATGAGTTCCACTTTCGAGGCCCTGAAGTTCGACGAGAAGGGCCGGCCGCTGAACCCCAGTTTCGTGGACTACCGGATCGCGACGGCGGCGGACATCCCGAAGGAGATCCACGGCGATATCGTGGAGACGCCGCTGGAGGACGGCCCGTGGGGCGCGCGGGGCATCGGCGAGCACGTGATGGTGCAGACGGCTCCCGCCATCGCCAATGCCATCTACAACGCCATCGGCGTCCGCTTCAACGAGTTGCCGCTTTCGGCGGAGAAGATCTTCATGGCGATGCGGGAGAAGGAGGAGTAGCCTCCGTTGCGGAGAGGGCCCCCCTACTCGCGGGGGGCCCTTCCTCGCAATGACCATAACACAGAGGCACAGAGGACGCGGAGGTCCTCAAAAAACAGAGGTCTCTGCGTCCTCTGTGTCTCTGTGGTTTATATATCACTTATAGGAGTGGCGGATGCCGCCGTCTTCCCGGCGGCGGAGGGCCTCCTGCAACTCGGGCCGCACGGCGGCACCGAACCGGTACTGGAACGGCCACATGCTCCGGCGATGGAAGAGGCCCACCCGATCCCCGTCCTGCAACACCGTTTTGTGATCCACATTCATCCCCGGCAAAGCGGCCAGGTTGCCGTTGATGAACGTGATCCCCCGTTCCTCGGCAGGGATCCCCAGTTGTCGGACCAGGTCGGCCAGCGTGCTGCCAGCAGGCAGTTCCAGGTCGAGCCGAGCGTAGCCCTCCGCACCCTCTTTCGCGTAGCGAGCGATCGGGCCGTAGAGCCAGGCCTCGATACGAATAGCCATCAGTTGCCCCTCCTTGCCCCTATGTTACCACGGTCTGAGGAAGGGGCAAGGGAGTGGGACTGGGGGTTAGACAGGAGTTCGGACCCGCCTGATCCGCCCCGCCGCGAACAGACAGGGATGACGGGGAATCGGCCTAGCACCAGCCCGAAGAGCCAGAGCCAGGCCCGCCGAGAAGGAGTCTCACACCCGATGCCCGAACTCTTGTCCAAAGGTCAGAGTGGGGCGGTGTCTGTAACAAGTTGGTAGGTGGAGAGACGGCGGGACGGTGGGAGTTGCCAGGACGGCTTCCCTTGAGTAAAATGCCTTTCGATGGCGGGGGAATCGTTTGTCTATCCGGCCCTGTTGTGGGAACCGGTGGGGGCTCCGGCAGAGGGGAGAGTGCGGTGTCTGACCTGTGAGCGCCGCTGCGTCATCTCCCCCGGAGGGGTCGGCTGGTGTCGCACGCGGGAGAACCGGGACGGTCGGTTGGTGACGCTTACGTATGGGGCGGTCTCCTCCCTTTCGGCCAACCCCATCGAGAAGAAGCCCCTCTATCACTTTTACCCCGGGTCGGTGGCCCTCACCGCTGGCTCGTGGTCCTGCAACTTCGCCTGTCCGTGGTGTCAGAACTGGGAGATCTCGAAGTCGCCTCCTTCAGGCGGGCGCCTTCTCTCTCCTGCTCAGTTCGTCGCCGAGGCGATCAACCAGGGGTGTCAGGGGACCTCGATCAGTTTCAACGAGCCGACCCTGAGTCTGGAGTGGTCGTTGGAGGTCTTCCGGCTGGCCCGCCAGGCTGGGTTGTATAACACCTTCGTCACCAACGGGTATATGACCGAGGATGCGCTCCGGCGGCTGGCGCGGGCCGGGCTGGACGGGATGAACGTGGACGTGAAGGGGGACGCGGAAGCGGTCCGCACCTACTGTCAGGCCGACGTCGAGGTGGTCTGGCGCAACCTGCGGCTGGCGCAGGAACTGGGGATCTGGATCGAGGTCACGACCCTGGTCATCCCAGGTGTCAACGACGATGTGGAGGTGTTGAGATCCATCGCCAGGCGGATCTTGGAGGAGTTGGGTCCCTACACCCCCTGGCACGTGACCCGTTACCATCCCGACTACCGTTTCGACGCCCCGCCGATACCGGTGTGGGTGTTGGAGCAGGCCCGTTCCAACGCGTTGGAGATCGGCCTGCGGTACGTCTATATCGGCAACGTCCCCGGTCACTTCGCAGGGAACACCTACTGCCCTACCTGCGGCCGGATGCTGGTGGAACGGTGGGGGATCTGGACGACGGTGGACGGGACGCAGGAGGGGCGGTGTCCCGATTGCGGAGAGATGGTGTCTGGAATCGGGTGGGGATGGCAAGCACGCCGGAAAGGTACGAATACTGTAAGGAGGATGGGTAAATGAAGGAGATCACGTTACCGGCTCCGAGGTTGGATGGTCCGATGTCGTTGGAGGCGGCGATCGCGGCCCGTCGGTCGGTGCGGGCCTACCGGCCGGACGATCTGAGCCTGGAGGAGATCGGGCAGTTGCTTTGGGCTGCCCAGGGGATCACCGGCGACCGGCCGTTCAAGCGGGCTGCGCCCTCTGCCGGTGGGCGGTGTCCACTGGAGTTCTACGCCTGCCGCGCGGACGGGGTGTGGCACTACCGACCGGAGGGACATCGGCTGGAGTTGCACCTGGAGGGGGACGTGCGGCCCGCGCTGGTGGAGGCGGCGTGGGGGCAGAAGTTCCTCGCCCAGGCCCCGGTGGTCTTCGCTGTTAGCGGGGTCTTCGCTCGCACGACCTCTCGGTATGGGGACCGGGGTCGGATCCGGTACGTGCCGATGGACGTGGGGCACGCGGCCCAGAACCTCCTCCTCCAGGCGGTAGCGCTGGGGTTGGCGAGCGTCCCCGTCGGCGCGTTCGACGACGCGGCGGTGGCCCGCGTGCTACGCTTGCCGGGGGACCAGGAGCCGCTTTACCTGCTGCCCGTTGGACGACCGCGGAGGTAGCCAGGGGCGATGGGGAGGGCGGATCAGGGTGTCGCCGACCTCCGCGGTCGGTATCTGGTGGTGCCGCGCACGCTCTGCTTCATCACCCACGGCGACGATGTCCTCCTCCTGCGGGGCGCGCCGCACAAGCGGATATGGCCCAATCGGTACAACGGCATCGGCGGGCACGTGGAGCCAGGGGAGGACGTCTACACGGCGGCCCTGCGGGAGATCCGGGAGGAGACCGGGTTGGAGGTGACGGACCTCCGGCTGCGGGGAGTGGTCAACGTTTGTCCAAGCCCGGATGGGGTGGGGGTGTTCCTGTTCGTCTTCACCGCCCGCGCGCTGGGCCGGGAGGTCCGCTCCTCCTCCGAAGGGACGCCGGAATGGATCCCCAAGGACCGGGTCGGGGAGTTGGACCTCGTTGAAGACCTGCCGATTCTCCTGCCGCGCGTGTTGGGGATGGGGCCTTCCGACCCTCCCCTCTTCGCCCACTATGCCTACGACGAGCACGATCGGCTGGTCGTGCGGTTTCAGACCCCGGGGCCTTCGCGTTTCCCGTAGCCGCAGAGGCGCAGAGGGCGTGGGCCCTTCCCGAACTGGATTTCTCCAATCTTCTGGGGTTTAGACAGGAGTTCGGACACACCTGATCCGCCCCGCCGTAAACAGGCGGGGCTGGCGGGAAATCGGCCTAGCACCGGCGCTTTAGGCCGGTGCCAGGCCCGCCGAGAAGGAGTCCCACGCCTGATGTCCGAACTCCTGTCCGAAGGTCAGCAATCTTGAGTGGTCCGTAACTATCCATAGCGAAAGCGGGCCGTTCGCTGCCCCCTCTCCGCTTGGGGGAGGGGGCAGCCGGCCTATGGGATCAGGACGCAGGGCCGCTTATCGACCGAAGCGGAGGGTGATCTCCGCGTCCGTCTCCAATCGCAGTCGGTATACGATTTCCACTTCCCCGACCTCTGCGGGAGGTGGGTCGGAGGCGGTGAGCGCACTGCCGGTCGGCAGGCGGATGCGCACCGAGAGGGGAACCCCTCGCGTACCGGGCTGTTTCTGTACCAGCAGCGAATACCCCATCTCGTCTGGATTGCCCGTCGCGAAGACAACGGTGGGCGGAAGCAGGTACTCGAAGCGGGTCTCCACCGTCTCCCCGGGCTGTACCAGGAGCAGCGTGGCGAAGACCGATCGACCTCCCTCCCCCTCCACCGTCGTCACCTCGCCGGAGGTGGGCTGACCGCTGAGTAAAGCCTCCCCTGGCACCGGATGCCCCTCGCTGGCGACCAACACTGCCCCCGGCGGTGCGTAGACGCGCAGGTAGTTCCAGTAGCACCGTTGCATCATCTGCTCGTAGGTCGGGTCGTAGCGGGGCTCCTGGCGGCAGGGAGGGGTCCAGTTGGTCACCGGATGGCGATGTCGCACCACCAGAGTCGCCCGTGGTTGCGCCGGATCGGTCAGGTCCACCGTGTACTCCAGCGACTCTTCGACCACGCCGTTGACCTTGTTGAACCCGACGTTGGTGTCGACCACCATCAGGAAGTCGCCGGGGGCGTCGCGGAGCGCGCCGTCCCATCCCAGTTCGGCCAGCAGGGCCGCCGCCTCCTCGTCCGCCAGGTAGATCAGCAGGTCGCGCCGTTCCAACGCCGCCATCGCGGCGCGGCCCAGCCGGATCAGACCCTCCGGACCGATCCCTCCCCGCAGGCGGTCGAGCGTCGCCTCGAAGACCGCGGCCATGAAGTCTTTCCGGTGTCGCCACCACTCCTCCAGCGGCTGGTCGCCCGGGGCCCAGGCCTGCCGGGCCGCCTGGATGACGTTCTGCCCGGTGATCGGCTCCGCGTAGCCGACCACCTGCAGCGGCCCGACGGCGTCCACCAGGTCGCGGATGGCCCGCTGATCGAGGGCGATCACGCCGTCCGCCACCACGCCCTGACCGATCGCGTAGAGATCGATGGCGGCTTGCGCAGCGGTCGGGAAGTCGGGGCTCCAGTTGCTGTCTCGGAAGAGCCAGAGATCGGTCAGCATATACTCTCGCAGCGGCTCCGGTGGGTCGGGGTAGGGATGGCTGAGATCGTCTACGGCGTAACTGTCCTGGAAGACCACTCCCCGCAGGTCGCCCCCCTCGACGGTCACGCGCGCGACGCCGCTGATGAAACCGCCGGTGGCCCGCAGTTCGTCCTCGTTCTGGACCAGGACCAGGTAGACCCGTGGGCCGTCGGCGCCGAGGAGCCGGGGCAGGAGCAGCCCCCCCTTCAGGCCCTTTTCGAGGAGCGGTAGATACCGGTCCAGCCGTTCGACCCAGCCGCGGACCCGTGGGTTGAGCCGGGAGGCGTCCAACCGGTCCCGCGCAGCCTGGGCCGCCTCCACGTGCACCAGGGCCGCCTCCAACTGCGGCTGGGCCTCCTTCAGGGCCTGGGTCACGGTCTCCAGCGGGCTGCTCTCGTCCGGGCGATCCTCGCCCTGCAGCCGGTCCAGCACCGGCAGGAGCGGCTCTGCGGCGGTCTCGCCGGCCCTCGTCACCTCGAGCCCGATCTCCAGCAGGGTCGGCGCGGCAGCGACGTCCGGCCCGACCACGGGCACCCATCCCAGGTGCGGTGCAACGGACAGCAGCGGACCCGCCTCCGCGGCCAGCCGCTCCAGGTCGACCCGGGTGTCGTGCAGCACCGCCAGCGCTTCGTCCGGGTCGATCCCCTCCACCCCGCCCGCGGTGAGCGCTTCGATCCGGTCGAGGTCGGCGCGGAGGGCGAGGGCGGCCTGGCCGAGTCGGTAGGCCCAGACTCCCCCAGCGGCGAGTACCGCCAGCAGGAGAACCAGGCCGATGGCGGTCGCAGCGATGCGGGTGCGGGAACGTCGAGTCGGGTCGCTCCTTCGGGTCATTCGTTAGCCTCCTGGTCGTGTGCAGTCCATCCGTGCGTCCGTTCCGTCGATGTGGCAGACGGGCCGCCCCAACTGATCGGCAACCCATCCCTGTTCCGGCTCGCCTGCGGCCAGTGCGGCGAGCACGGCCGCGGACGCGCCTAGGCGCTGGTCCAGGTCCGCATTGTACCAGGGCTGCCCCACCAGGTCGGCGTCGACGACGGTCACGTCGGGGCGGAGCCCCTCCGTCTGCTGGAGGTACCAGAGGGCGAAGGTGTGGCCGTCCGCCCGGGTGACGACCACCGCCTCCGGCGGGGCCTGCGCCAGCACGGTCCGACCGAACTCCTCGGCTGTCCGGTCCCCACTCAGGTCCATCATCGGCCAGCGGAGCGCGGCGCCGGGCAGGGCAAAAGCCACGGCCAGCGCGCCGAGAGCCAACGCTGCCTTCTGCGAGCGGTGCGCGACCGCGCCCAGCAGCGCGTCGATCCCGGTGCCCAGCCAGAGGGCCGCGCAGACCACGGCAGGGATCAGGTACAGGTACGAGTCGGTCGTATCATACCCCAGGGCGAACGCGGAGACCAGCGCGGCGGTGGCACCGGTGGCGACCAGAAGCGGGCGATCCTCCGACCACAGCGCCGCCGCTCCCCACGCCGTGACCCCCGTGCCGACCAGGCCGAACTGACCGCCGAGGAGCCGCAACCAGGCCGCCAGCCGCTGGGGAAGGTAGGCGACCGGCAGGGCGAAGAGGTAGCGGCGGTAAGGGTCCCCGGAGACGACCCACCAGAGCCGGTCCAGCGTGCGGGGATCGCCCCAGTTGATCGGCGGCGACGCTGTGGCG
>DUEL01000114.1 GCA_011192125.1 Thermoflexia bacterium | reverse complement strand
CCCAACACCCCCTTCACCAAAACCTGGCGACTCCGCAACACCGGCACCTGCACCTGGGAGGCCGGTACCCTCCTCACCTTCGTCTCCGGCGACGCAATGAACGGACCCGCCTCCGTCCCCGTCGGCATCGTCGCCCCTGGCGCAACAGTGGACGTGAGCGTGAACCTGGTCGCACCCGCCAGCCCCGGCACCTACAAAGGCAACTGGCAACTCCAGGCCCCAGACGGCACCCTCTTCGGCTCCGTCATCTACGTCCAAATCGTCGTCCCCCAACCCACAGAAGAACCCACCGAGGAACCCACCGAAGAACCAACTGAGGAACCAACGACCGAGACGCCCACCTGTGTAGACCCCGACCCGACGCTGGTGCCGATCATCGATCGTGCCGCCAATATGGGCTACGACCTGGGCTGCCCCACGGCGGAATCGTTCACCGTCTATGGGGCCTTCCAGTACTTCTGGACCAACATCGACAACCCCAATCCCCACACCCACTTCCGCAGCCTGATGATCTGGCGGTCGGACAACAAAGAGATCTACGTGATCGTCGGAGAGGACACAGACGCCTCCCGAGGCATGCTCCTGGCCTACACCGACTTCTGGGACGAGAGCCAGCCGGAGGTCCATCCCGACTGTGCCGACATGGCCGTGCCCGACGGCTACCAATTGCCCATCCGCGGCTTCGGCAAGGTCTGGTGCGAGAACGGACTGTGGGATCAGGTAGGCTGGCCCGACCAGCCGGAGGCCGCCGCCACTTTGCTCATCCAGCCGATGGAACTGGGCCTGGCGATGAGGGTCTCCACCCCACTCTGGGATTACCTGATCGCCTTACACTACCCAGGGGTGTACGCGATCACGATGTACACCCCGTGAGGATCTCCTCACAGAGTCGAAGGAGGAAGTGATATGAGAAGAGGTAGAGGATGCGAGTTGATGGCCGCCAGCATCCTGCTGGTGCTGACCATCCTGGCCTGCAACCTGCCAGGCCAACCGACCGTCCCACCGACCGCCACCCCCATCCCCGAAACCGGCCAGGCCACCCCCACCCCACCACCCCCAGAAGAACCCTCCCCTACCCCCGCCCCCGACATCACTGCACAAACCGGCTGCACCCTCAACGGAGCCTTCGTCGCCGACGTCACCGTCCCCGATAACTCCACCTTCCCGCCCAACACCCCCTTCACCAAAACCTGGCGACTCCGCAACACCGGCACCTGCACCT
>DUEL01000113.1 GCA_011192125.1 Thermoflexia bacterium | reverse complement strand
GATTTCCCGCCCGCCCCGCCGTAAACAGGCGGTGCGGATCGGGTGTATCCGAACCCCTGTCTAGACCCCAGGAACCCAACTTGGCTCAGCCCAGATTTCAGGATATACTGGTGTCAGCAGCAGTTACATACTCTCACCACCCGAGAAAACTCCGTGTCTTCTGCGCCTCTGTGGTAAAAAAATTAGTATGGAGACCAACACTCCAGCCATTCCATCCCGGACAGAAACCATCCGTGGGTTCAAAGAAGCCGGAGGGAAGATCGCCGCTGTCCTCCCCATCCACTACCCCCGTGCTCTGCTGCGGGCCTTCGGCCTGCTCCCCGTCGAGGTCTGGGGACCTCCCCGCGTGGATTCCAGCCACGGAGCGGCCCACCTGCAGCCCTACGTCTGTTCAATCGCCCTCAACGCCCTCTCCTTCCTGCTCGTCGGCGGGCTGGACGTGGCCGACTGCATCATCGTCCCCCACGCCTGTGACGCCCTCCAGGGGTTGGGCAGCCTCCTCTTGGACTTCATCTCCCCCCGCCAGCCGGTCTTCCCCCTCTACCTTCCCCGCGGTCGGCGAGAGAGCGACCTGCAGTTCCTGGCCGACGAGTTCCGCGCCCTCTACGCCCGCCTGGAGCGGATCACCGGCCGCTCGCCCACCGATGCCGACCTGATGAAGAGCATCCGACGGGAGGAGTTAGCCGACGGCCTGCTTGCCGAACTCCATCGCCGCCGCCCGAGCCTTCCCCTCGACGACCTGGCCTTCTACCGCCTGATCCGCTCGCGGGAGTACCTCCCCGCGGAGGCCTTCGCCGAACTGGCCCGCTCTGTCCTAGAGACCCCTCCTACCGATTCTTCCCGAGGTGTCCCTCTCATTCTCTCCGGCATCGTTCCGGAGCCGATGGCGCTGCTGGAGGCCGTCGCCAGGATGGGAGGCACCTTCGTCGCCGACGATCTGGCCTGTGCGGGCCGACGGCTCTACCCACCCGGCGATAGCGAAGACCCCTTCCGCCGAATGGCGGAGCGCATCCTGAACGGCCCTCCGGACCCCACCCGCGGCAGTCCCATCGCCGAGCGAGCGGACCATCTCATAGGAACGGCCCACAAGACCGGCGCAAGGGGGGTCGTCTTCTACATCATCAAGTTCTGCGAGCCGGAACTCTTCGATCTCCCCCTCCTCCGTCGAACCCTCCAGGAGGCCGGCCTACCCTCACTGATCGTTGAAGTGGACCTGAACGACCCACTTCCCCAGCAGGTACTGACCCGCATCGAGGCGTTCCTGGAGGTGGTCGGATGAACCCCATCGCTTCCCTGCGATACCATTGGAACGTCAACCTCCTGGGACGGGCAATCCTGCGATGGCAACGGATACGGGCGCAGCGACGACCGCCCCGGTGGGACACCCGTTACCTCGCCCCGCCGCTCAAAGTGGGCGCGCGAATGAAGGAAC
Source organism: Thermoflexia bacterium (assembly GCA_011192125.1). Lineage (GTDB taxonomy): Bacteria > Chloroflexota > Anaerolineae > B4-G1 > DUEL01 > DUEL01. Next base: position 22,727 of record DUEL01000113.1, on the reverse strand, counting down.
TAGTCGGTCGCCACTGGCTGGCAGGGCGCTACACGAAAGGCTGCCGGAAAGTGGCCTGGGTGACCTCCGGCGCGCCCGTCGAACTGCTCAAAGCGCTCGATTTCTACGTCCTCTACCCGGAGAACCACGCCGCCATCTGCGGCACCGCCCGCGTCGCGGTGGAGATCGCTTCCGAAGCGGAGAGTGCGGGATACTCCCGCGACCTCTGCTCCTACGCCCGCACCGACATCGGCGCCGTCCTCTCCGGCAAGACCCCCGTGGGCCGCCTCCCTCGCCCCGACCTGCTGCTGGCCTGCACCAACATCTGCCAGACGGTCCTCTACTGGTACCGGGTCCTGGCCCACCACTTCCGGGTTCCCCTGGTGCTCATCGACACCCCCTTTGTCTACACCGAGGAAGCGGCCGAGCACGCCGTCCGCTACGTCCGCCGACAACTTGAAGAGGCGGTGCCCCTGCTGGAGAAAGCGGCCGGAAAAAGGTTGAACGAGCGAAGACTGCGGCAGGCCGCTCTTCTGAGCAAGCGGGCGTCGGAACTGTGGCTGGAGATCCTCCAGCGCTGCCGCCATCGACCGGCCCCCATCTCCGTCTTCGACCAGTTCGTCCAGATGGCCCCCATCGTAGAGATGCGCGGCGAGCCCGCCACGGTCGACTTCTACGCGACGATGCTGAGGGAGGTCGACGAGCGGATCGCGGGCGGGATGGGCGCGGTCCGGAACGAGCGGAAGCGCGTGTTGTGGGACAATCTGCCCATCTGGTATCGGCTGCGCTATCTGGCCGAGTTCCTGGCCCGGCGGGGCGTGGCCGTCGTCGCCTCCACCTACACCAACGCCTGGGGGGAACTGGCCCCGCTCATCGACCCGGACGAACCGTTCGAGTCGATGGCTCGGACCTACATCTACCCCATCCTGAACCGAGGCACGGGCCATAAACTGGCGACGATGAAACGGATGGTGGAGGAATATCAGTTGAACGGAGCGATCCTCCACTCCGATCGTTCCTGCAAACCCTACTCCATCGGCCAGATGGACCAGCGGGACCGGTTGATCCGCGAGGTCGGCATACCGGCGCTGCTCCTGGAAGCCGACCACAACGACAGCCGGGCCTTCGCCGAAGAACAGGTGGCCACCCGCCTCACCGCGTTCGTGGAGATGTTGGGAGAATGAGCGGATGAACCCGACCTGCACAGCGTTGGGTCTGGATGTCGGTGCGGCGACGACCAAGATCGTCGCCGTCGATCCCGAAGGGAGCATCACCTGGCACCATCTGGAACCCACAGAGGTCAAGATAGAGGAGCAGGTAGCACGCGTCCTGGCCCAAGCCCGGGCAGCCATCGGTCCGCTGGGTGGCCTCCCTCTCGTCGCCACCGGCTACGGCAGGCGACTGGTCCGGCAGGCCACCCGTCGGGTCACCGAGATCACCTGCCACGCCCGAGGTATCTTCCGGGAACTGGGCCACGGGGGGACGTTGGTGGACATCGGCGGGCAGGACAGCAAGGTGATCGCCATCGGTCCGCGAGGGGAAGTGCTGGACTTCGTGATGAACGACAAATGCGCCGCGGGGACCGGCCGGTTCTTGGAGAACGCCGCCCGTCGCCTTGGTGTCCCGCTGGAGCGGATGGGAACGGAAGCCCTGGCAGCCACCGACGAGGTCTCCATCTCCAGCACCTGCACCGTCTTCGCGGAGTCGGAGGTCGTCTCCCTCATCGCCCACGGGGTGGACCTGGGTCCCATCCTGCGCGGGCTCCATCGCGCCCTCGTCCGTCGGATCGTGGCGATGGTCCGCACCGTCGGTCTCACCCCGCCTCTGATGCTCTCCGGCGGCGTGGTCCGCAATCTGGCCATCCGCCAGATGCTGGAGGAGGAGACCGGCGAGCGAGTGGTTCTCCCCCGGCATCCCCAACTGATGGGGGCCTACGGGGCTGCCCTCCTGGCCCTGGAGGACCGCGGTCGCCCTAACGGATAACAGGGAGCCCCTCGGGGACACACACCCCCGAGGGGCCCTTATGCTTCGACCCCGGCGCTGCCCGCTACGGGAAGGCCCGCAACACCAGCGGCAGGTAGATGCGCCACATCCTCTTCTCGAACGCCCCGATATCGTAACCGTCGCCCTGGGGACGGGGGACGCCGTCCAGATCCTCCGTCAACCAGGCGACGGTGAGCCCCGCATCGATGGCCGGGGAGCCGATTTGCAGGCGGTAATCGGCATCCAACAGGGGGTCCGCCACGAGACCATCCGTGCCGGTGATCGGATCGTTGGTGTTCCAGAAAAGATTGCGATCGGCCACAAGGGTAACGGTAGAGGGCCAACCGGTCGTGATCCCCGTGGTGTGTCCGGCGATAATGTTGTTGGTCATCACCAGCGTGGCGTACCACTCGGCTACGATACCCGTCTCCCCGTTGTCGGCAAAGGTGTTGTTGACCAGGAGGACCTGCCCCGTGCCGGGGCTAGAGCTACTCACGTTCAGGCCACCTCCGTACGTACCCCCATCGTTGCGAGCAATGAGATTGTTGGTCAGCGTGACCGGTTGGTTGCTGCCGATGAAGACTCCACCGCCGGGCCGGACCCAGCCACCGGAGCCTGTGGAGTTACTGATGATGTGGTTGCGTGCCAGGTAAACCTCGCTGTGCAGGATGTAGACTCCGCCCCCGAAACCGGCCTGGCTGGAATGGGCCTGGTTGTTCTCAATGCGGTTGCCCGCCACATAACAATCGGCTGCAAAGCGGACGCTGAGCCCCCCTCCGTTGCCTCCGTATGAGGCAGTGGCCCCCTTGTTCCCATATATACTGTTCCCCACAACGTCGCACGAAGTCACCGCATCGAGGTACACACCTCCGCCATCGCCATCCCCACCAGCCGCACTCCCGACGTTATACCGGATATCGTTCCCCTCCAGTGCGACATCTCCATAGTTGACGTAAATACCTCCCCCTCCGGAAGGCTCAGTGGTCGAGGGCGAGATATTTGCAACGTTGCTCACGATCTGGCTACCCCACACCATCACCCCACTCTTGTAAGCGTAGAGACCACCACCCCAACCGGCGACATTGCCGCTCCGGTTGGCCACATTGTCGGTGATGACACACTCCCATATTTGCACCTCGTTGGTGCGGGAGATATAGATCCCCCCACCACAGCCGATGTTGCTCCCGCAGTTGCCACTGCCGTCGCCGTGAGTGAGGGTGAGGTACATCAGCTGCACATCGGATGCCCAGGTGATACTGACGACCGACCCACCCCACTGGGCATCCAGCACCGTCGGGAATGCAGACGGGTCGAGATGTGCGAAGTCGGGAGCATAGCCGCCGACGAGGGTCAACTCCTTAGTGATCACAGCTACCGTGCCAGCGGTGCCGGTGTAGGTTCCTCCGGCGATGTAGATTCTGTCACCGTAGAGCGCCGTGTCGATCGCGTGCTGGATAGTGGCACAGGGACTACCAGGATTGGTGCAATCGTTCCCGCCGTCCGTACCTGTAGTAGCCACGTAGCGAGTGATCCGCAGCCTGTCCCAGAAATTGTTATACGTGATCACTGTACCGGCCACTAGATCCGAGTATAAGTACTGAATCCAGTCCACACTTATGACATTACCACCTATCGTTGACGCCCCGCTCGAGGTGTAATCCGGCAGGTCGGTCTCGATGATATTGTAGTAAGAACAGACCTCGGTGTCGTAGATATCCAGTTCGTAGGAACCCTGATCGGTGGTCGTCGTCTCGCGGAGGAGATACCCTACCTCGGCGTCGCTGTCGGCGCAGTACAGGCCCACGGTGACACCCTGGATGGGAACGCTATTCGGCGGATAGACACCCACTTCGCCCTCAAAGACGTACCCACTCAACGTCCAGGCTACCGCTTGCAACGCGGGGGCTGCCTGGACCTCATTGATCCGCAAGAGGATCCCCACGGACAACACAGCGATACCAAGAGCCAGGACCACGAGCGGAATCCTTCTGCTACCCATCTTTGCTCCTCCACAAAGACTGGTTGGACCGGAACCCACCTCCCACTCATTATAGCACAAATTAGCGGTAAAATGTGTAAAAAATGGATGGTCCTTATGTATCCCTACACTCCCCAAATAAAAAATCTCTGCGTCCGCTGTGCCTCTACGGTTCCACACGAAATTGACGGAGCAAGCCAGCAAGGTTATAATCAAAGCCAGGGATCGCCAATGAACTCACGGATCCAGGACCAAGGACTAACACTGGATCAGGCTGCTCAAGCCTGCCGAGAGGCTCACGCCGCCCTGATCAGCGGTCGCTACCGCGAGGCGATCGACCTCGCGGAGGAAGGCCTCGACCTGCTGGAGTCCATTCCGCCTTCCGAGCGGAGGGACCATATCCGTTATTCCCTCCTGCTGGAGCGGGGACGGGCGCGGGCGATGCTGGGTGAATACGCCGCTGTCTCCGACTTCCAGATCGTCCGTCAGGAAGCTGCTGATCCCCTCCAGCGGAGCGAGGCCCTTGTAGGCATCGCCGACTGTTACGCCGGGACCGGGGACTACCTGGCAGCCGAAGAGGTCTACCTTCAGGCGTTGGAGGAGGCGGAGGGGGAAAACGGCATCGCCTGCTGCATCCGAGGCTGGATCGGCCTGGGCACCCTCTACTGGAAACAGGGCCGGGTCGACGAGGCCATCGAGACGCTGACCCAGGCCCGCGATGCGCTTCAGCGCCAACCGGACGTGTACGAGATGGGGCGAACTCTGATCAACCTGGGCATCGCCTATACCTACTCCGGCCGTCTCGATCAGGCGCTGCAGGCCTATGAAGACGCCCTCGATTGCTTCCGTACCCTTCAGGACGCCCACCGGACAGCAGCGGTGCTGGACAATCTGGGTGAACTGTACCAGGAGCTCTTCGATCTGGAGACCGCCCTGCGGTACCACGAAGAGGCTCGAACCATCGCTTCGACCGCCAACGCGGAGCGAATCGAGATCGACGTGACCCGCAATCTGGGGGTGGACCTTCTGCTCCTCGGTCGGTACAGCGAGGCGATGTCCTATTTGGAAGAAGCCCTCGCCCGCGCCAGAGCGCTGGGGGACAAAGACGTGGTGCTCCAGGCCCTCTACAGCCTGGCCGATGCCCTCCTCCGTCAGGGACAGGTGGAACAGGCCGCAGCGCTGGCCGCCGAACTGGAGGCAGAAGCCCGGGCGATCCAAAGCGAACTCCACCTCGCCCGCGCCCGGTTCATCCAGGGACGGATCTATCTGGCCCGCGGAGATCGCGCCGCCGCCCACACCGTCCTTCAGGAAGCCCTGACCAGCGCTCATGCGCTGCCCAGCCGCACCCTGCTGTGGCAACTGCATGCCGTCCTGGGGCGCGCCACCGACGATCCCCAGATCGCCGACCTCCACCGGCAGATCGCCGCCGACTTCATCCGCGAGACCGTCGAGACGTTGCCAGACCCTCGCCTTCGCCGCTGTTTTCTCAATCAGCCGGAGGTACAGGCTGTACTCCAGGAATCCATCTGATCCCTGGCGCAACGTTTTGTGCGCACCGGTGTTCTTATCAGTGAACGCCGATGCGCCTCTATGTTAAGATGAGGTGAACGGCGTGGAAAACGAAAGCGATGCAGCCCTCATCGCCAGAGCAAAGGAGGATCCGGAAGCCTTCGGCATCCTCTACCAGCGGTACGTCTCACAGATCTACCGCTACCTTTATTATCGGACCGGCAACCACGAGGACGCCGAGGATCTGACGGCACGGACCTTTTACCGGGCATTGCGGCGGTTTCCTCACTATGTAGACCGAGGGGCACCGTTCACCGCCTGGCTATACCGCATCGCCCACAACGTGGTGGTCAACTGGATGCGGGATCGGCAACGTCGACCGACTGTCCCGCTGGAATCGGTCACGGTGTCGAGCGAGGAGGAACGGGATCCCCACGCCGTCGCCGAAGCGCGGGAGGAGACAGAGAAACTGCTGCGAGCCGTCCGCCGCCTGGCCCCGGATCGACAGCAGTTACTGATCCTGAAGTTCGTGGAGGGGATGTCCAACGCCGAGATCGCCGAGGTGATGGGGCGAACGGAGGGAGCCATCAAGGCCCTTTACCACCGCACGCTCGTGTCATTGAGGGAGGAACTGGCACGGGAAGCGGGAAGTGGGAAGCAAGGGACGAGGAACAAGGGACAAGAAACTGAAAGCGGGAAGCAGGGAAGTTGAGATGGAGGAAAGAAGAGCAGCGGAACTTTTGGCCGCCCACGCAGATCGGCTGAACGACCCATCGGTCACCGCGCCAGAACCGACGCCTGAGGAGATGGCCTACCTCACCCCATTGATGGAGATCGCCGAGCGTCTAAAAGAGACCTTGGTCCCCGTGGAGCCTCCGGCAACCTTCGTTCGGAGTCTGAGGAGAGAACTGGTCGATGCCGCTCGACGCCGCCAGAGCGCAACCCAGCGTCTCCATCGAGGCCTGGTCATCGGCGCCGCCGCGCTGGGATCCGTGCTGTCCCTGGCCGGGGTGGTCGCTCTGATCCTGCGCCGCCGTCGGGGGCGGCTCCACGCCCAACCCTCCGCGGGCACCGCCGGGGTCCACCCGTAGCAGCGAACCCCACCCTACCCATCGCGAGAGACGAGGGGGAGAAAGACGCTTCCATTATGGGGGCGTAACCCCACATCCAGCGGCCCAACCATCTGTGCACCCACTCCTGGCTCGACGGTCACCGGCAGATAGCGGGGAAGCCACCCCGGCGGCAGAGAGGGCCACCCCTCAGGAACGACGACAAGAACGTAGTCTCCCACCATCAGGGTAGCGGTGAGGGTCCAGGACATACCGACCGAGGAAGTGATCACTCCACCCTCGCCCGTCAGCTCCAGGTGCGCCGTGACGGTCACCTCATCCCCGTCGAACACCCCGTTTCCATTCTGATCTCCAAAGACGGTCCGCAAATCGAGAAAGACCTCCCGCTCTGGAGCCATACATACCGGCGCGGACCAGTCCCCGCGGTTGCCCGCCTTATCCCAGGCGCGCACGCGGAAGCAGTACTCCACGCCGCTCTGCTCACGAGCATAATCCGCCGACTTGGCAACCGTCATCCGCAACCAGTCCTCCCAAGCCCCAGCGGTTCCCTCCCGCACCTGGACATCGTACAGCCAGATCCCCGCCGCATCGTCGCTTCCCTCCCAGGAAACGGTGAGGGTAACGGGGGAGACGTAAGAGATGGAGCGGACCGTCGCCGTGGGAGGAACGGTGTCGACCTCGATCACCAGATACGGCTCCCCCCCGACCAGATAATCGTCCGGCGTGACCCCGTAGTTCTTCGCCGTAGCGCCGGGCAGGTAGAGGGGATACGCCCCATCTACCGCTGTGATCGTCTGGCGGTTCCCCCAGCGGTCGACCAGGGTGGCCGTGGGCAGGATCGCTGGGTAGTGAAAGACTGTCGAAGTGGGGACCCTGTTCCAGATGACGCTCACCTTCCCGTGCGGTGTACCCCATAGCGTCACCCGCCGCACGCCGTTCGAGTACGTCCAGTTGGTCACCATCGTCGGAGAGACCATATAGGTGGTCGCCACCTGATAGGCGACGTACGCGGGGCGAAGGGATTGGTCGTCCCGGATCAAGCCGTAAAACTCCCACATCCCGCCATCAACCCCTTCGTCCCAGCAATCACCATCCCCGTTCTTATCGCACCAGTCGTCGTGAGTGCGAAAGTAGAAATACCGCTCGACGTGGGCTGCCCAAGCGTTGGCATACGTCTGGATCATGTAGGCCGCCGCCTCGTCCTGCGTAGCGCTCCATATATAAGGTGTGGGGTCCGGATCCACAGCAGCATCATCCCACACCGGTATCCCCACCTCCGTCAACCAGATCGGGTGCTCCGGCACAAAATCCAGCATTCCCTCCCGAACGGTCGTTGGGAGCCAGTAGGCATGCCACGACCGACTGTAGGTGTGGACGGACATCACATCGAAGAAATAGTTGTTCTCCGACGCCGTCGGGTCGTCGTTGAGAACGTTCAACACCCACCGATAGAAAGACGGGTTCGCCCAGAAGTGCAACCCTCCGAAGAGCACCTTGCAGTCAGGACAGGCCGCCTTGGTCGCCTGGTACCCCACCTTGAGCAATTGGGCATAATCGACCGACGTGCCGTTCCAGAAGCCAGGAGAGTCCGGCTCGTTCCATATCTCCCAATACTTGACCCGATCGCCGTAACGGGAGACGACCGTGTAGACGAAGTCTCCCCAGTGGTTGTTCGGATCGTTCCACGGGAGGTAGAGGCCATCGGGGGGATAAGAGGCGGGGTTGGCCGATGGAGAGGACACGCCCAGGGAGGAGATCGGTGCGTGCCATCTCTGGGAGGATCCGGTAGTGCGAAAAGCCGCCTCGCCCTGCACCTGAGCGTCCGCTGGCAGGGCCCACCCCGGGGTCCACAGCAGGATCCCGACGATGTTCATCCCCGCTGCGTGTAGGTCGTTCACCAGACTATCGTAGCCTGAGAAGTCCCACTGATCGTTGGATGGCTCGATGTTCGGCCAGATGAAGTCGAACCGATCCCAGCGGGAGCCTGCGTTCAGCGCTGGCGTGAGATAGGGTCGCTCCGGCGGGTCGTAGAAAGAATAACACATCCCTGCCCGACCGTCCGGATGGGCGACCGGAGGAAGCGGGGTCACCTCCACCGGCCCGGCGAGGATGGGCCGCTGCCCCCCTGACAGAAGGGCTAACCCGAGGAGGATCACCCACACACCCCACAAAATGCGCCGCACACCGACCACTGCCCCTTGCTTCCCCGCTTCCTTGCTTCCTCCCATAGCCTCTCCAGCCCACTCCTCCAATGACCCGGTCGCCCAAGTTACCCAGCCCCTAGTATAGCCAAGGAGCCGCCTCCCTGTCAACGGCCCCAGGGGAACCGCAACCGACCCGTAACCGTTTCGGAACGGAAAGAAACCGGCTAACTGCGGCGGAGAAGAACCAGAAGGGCAAATTGAGGGAGGGCCAGTTGGCGCCGCCACCGCCAGGGCTGGCGGACGAGCCGGTAGAGCCACTCGAACCCGATCCGGCGGATCCAGGCGGGAGCACGGGGGACAACACCGGCAAGGTAGTCGAAGGCCCCGCCCACGCCGATCCCCACCGCGGCACCGGTACGGGCCAGGTTGCGTGCGATCCACAGGTCCTGCGCCGGTGCCCCGTAGGCGACCAGAAGCACGTCCGTCTCAGCCTCCCGCACCCGCCGGGCGATCTCTTCCTCCTCCTCTGGTCGGGGACTTCCAGCGTAGGTACCAGCGATCGTCACGCCTTCGTACCGAGCGCGAAGCACCTCCGCTGCCCGCTCCGCGACACCGGGCGCAGCCCCCAGCAGGAACAGGCGCCATCCTTCCCGGGCCGCCCGCGCGGCGATCGCCTCCACCAGATCCACCCCGGCCACCCGCTGTCGTAAGGGACGGCCCAGGTAACGAGCGGCAAGGGTGATCCCCACCCCGTCAGGCAGGCAGAGGTGGGCCTGCTCCAGCACGGCACGGAAGGCCGCATCCCGCCGGGCAGCCATCACAAACTCAGGGTTCACGGTAGCGATCTGGTGGGGGCCGCCCTCGGCGATCCACCGGCTCATCCATTCCAGCGCTTCGTCGTAAGTGACGTCGTGGATTGGAACGCCGAGAACGCGCAAGGCGGGCGCCGGTACGGTCGCCACTTCGACCTCCATACGTCAACGTTGCACAGGAAACTCCGTCTCCTCCGAGGCTCCGTGGTCCCCGTCAGTACGGAACCGTCAGCGTCACGGTGACCCCCTTGCCGGGCGCGCTGTCGATATCCAGCGTGCCGCCGAGGAGACGGGCCCGCTCCCGGATGTTGCGCAGGCCCTGCCCACCCCGGACAGCGGTGGTGCTCAGACCGATCCCATCATCCGCGATACAGAGACGCAATCCGTCCTCCCCAAACAGAAGACGGACCTCGACACTGCGCGCCTGGGAGTGGCGGGCGACGTTGCTCAAAGCCTCACGCACGATCTGGAAGATGTGCCCCCGCTCCTCTGGTCCGAGGGGATGGGCCTCCTCACCCTCGATCACCAGTTTCGTCTCCAGGAGCGTATTCACCCGGAAGTCCTGAAGCATCGCCTCTAACCCCTCCCGCAGGTCGGCCTCCGGCCCTCCACCCCGCAGGTTGAAGATGTAGCGCCGAATATCTTGGATGGTCTGATTCAGGCTCTGCATCGCGTGGGAGAGTTGCGTCTGCGCAGCGGATGGATCCTCCGGGATCATCTGCATCACCCCTTCCAGCATCAGGCCCGCAGCATAGATCGACTGGATGATCCCGTCGTGCAGTTCACGGCTGATCCGTTCCCGGTCCGCCATCAACGCCTGGGTCTGCTCGACCCCCTCGATCCACCGCTCGATCTCCAACTGGACCAGATTCACGGTACGCACCATCCCCCATGTGATACCCAAGCCGCAGGCTGCATAGAGGGCAGCGAACGGACAACCGAGGGGGTCGACCAGCGTCTGCAGGCCAAACAGAAGCCCCAGGACGCCCAAACAGCCTCCGGCTACTTGGAGGGGGACCTTGACCGAGGCCGGAAGACGGGGCTCGGAGGTGCGCAAGGCCTGCTCGCGGAAGCCCAGACCAGCGAGGATACCTCCGGGCATCGCCATCCCGTACCGGGCGGCGATCTCCGCCCCGGCGACCACTCTCTCCACGGAGAATCCTTCTGCCAGAAAGCCGATCACGCCCAATGTCCAGACCAGGGGGATCAAGGTGGCGAGATATCTCCGCCACGCAGGTTGCCTCTCCACCGGAAGAGGAGAGAGCGCGCCAAAGGCCAGCAGCGCGCCGTATCCAACCCCTACGACGAGCAGCCGCACCAAAGGAGGCAGGAGGGCCTGGAGATCGAGGGCAGGGGCCAGAGCTCCATCCCAGGCGAGCAGCGCTTCGGCCACCCCGAAGATCGCCAGCATAGGAAGTCGCCGAACGATCTCCAACCGCACAGCCCGTGGAGCCAGCACCCACAACACTGTGCTCAGATAGAAGAACGCTGTCCCGTGCACAAACTCCAGCAGAGGTTCCCACTGCATCCGTCGCTCACCTACCCGGCAGGCGATTGTCTCCTCGCCATCGACCACAATGAAGCGGGGAAGGTACTCCTCCCCCGCTATGTCCGACAGAAGGCGACACAAGCGATTGTAACCCGTTCCAGGAGATTGTCAAACCCGACCCTGTTCCGGCGCTCACCCCTCGGGTCAACCTCTCCTCCACAAAGAGCGGGGGGCGCAGGGATGCCCCCCGCGCCCCCCGCCGAACGGGCACTACGCCTCTCCGCCGGGCACTGTGATCTCCCGTTTGCTGCGGCGCACCGCCCAGTAGAGCAGCAAGAAGAGGATCACCCCGGCCACCACCAGGGCCACCGTGTGGTCCTGGTACTGAACCAGGATGGGAGCGGCCAGGAGGCTGATCAGGTTGACCACCTTGATCATCGGGTTGAGCGCGGGGCCCGCCGTGTCCTTCAGCGGGTCGCCCACCGTATCTCCGACCACGCCCGCTTTATGCGCCTCGGACCCCTTACCGCCCAGGTGCCCGTCCTCGATGTACTTCTTGGCATTATCCAGCGCGCCTCCGGCGATCGCCATAAAGACCGCCAGCAACTGCCCGGTGAGGATCACCCCGGCCAGGAAAGCGCCCAACGCCTCCACCTGGAACAGAATCCCCACCAGCAAGGGGACGGCCACCGAGAGGACGACCAGGCTGACCAACTCCTTCTGGGCAGCCGCCGTGGTGATCGCCACCACCCGGCCGTAGTCCGGCTTGACCTTCCATTCCATCACACCAGGGATGCGGAACTGCCGCCGCACCTCCTCCACGACCAGCGAGGCCCCCCGGCTGACGGCCCGCAGCGCGAAGGCGGAAAAGAAGAAAGGCAAGGCGCCGCCCAGCAGGAAGCCGATGGTCCCCTCCAGAAGGGAGACCCGGATACCGGTGCTCAGCAACTGCAGCTCCTCCGGGATCCCCATCCGCGCCTGCACCAGCGAGACGTCGGTGACGAAGGAGAAGAAGAGGCTGGTCGCCGCGACGACGGCGGAGGCGATGGCCACCTGCTTCGTGATCGCCTTCGTCGTGTTCCCGACGGAGTCCAATTCCGCCATAATGTGCATCGCCTCGGGGTCCATCTTCGTCATCTCAGCGATGCCGTTGGCGTTGTCTGCGATCGGCCCGTAGGAGTCCATCGCCACGTTGTTGCCGGTGTGGGAAAGCATGCCGATGCCGACCATCGCCACGCCGTAGAGCATGTGGAGCGGCTGCCCCTGATAGACCAGGTAGGCCGCCCCCAGAGAGAGGGCGATGACGATCACGCTCCAGACACTGGTCTCCATCCCCACCGCCAGACCAGAGAGGACCGTCGTCGCCGAGCCGGTGCGGGTGGAATCGACGATCTCCTGAACTGGCTTCCGCTTGGCGGAGGTGAAGTAGGAGGTGATGGGGTTGAAGCTCACCGCCAGGCCCACACCGACGGCGTTGAGGAAGGCCAGCCGCCAGTCATGGACGTACCACCAGGCGAAGAGGAAGGACCAGAGGACCGTGTTGACGCTGGAGACCTCGTAGGAGCGGAACATCGCCTCCTCGGCGTCCCTCGCCCGGAGCAACTTGAGGGGGAAGTTCTCCCAGATGGGCACGGTGAAGGTCCCGAGGATCGACGAGATCACGCCGATGGCGCGGACGACCAAAGGATAGACGATCCAGACGATCTCTCCGGTCACATGATACAGTGCGATACCCAGGATCAGCGTGGAGACGATGGTGACCTCGTAGGACTCGAAGATGTCCGCCGCCATGCCGGCGCAGTCGCCCACGTTGTCCCCCACCAGGTCGGCCACCACGGCCGCGTTGCGCGGGTCGTCTTCAGGGACACCCTCTTCGACCTTCCCCACCAGGTCGGCCCCGACGTCGGCCGCTTTGGTGTAGATCCCGCCGCCGATCCGCATGAACAGGGCCACCAGGGTGCCGCCGAAACCGAATCCCAGCAGCGCGTCGGGGGCGGCCCGGCCAAAGATCATGAAAATGGCCGTCCCGCCCAGCAGCCCCAGACCGTCGGTCAGCATGCCGGTAAAGGTACCGGCCCGATAGGCGACGGTGAGGGCACCGTTGTAGTCGTGCCGGGCCGCTTCGGCCGCCACGCGCACGTTCCCTTCGATGGCGACCCGCATCCCCAACTGGCCCACCAGGATGGAGAAGAGCGCCCCCAGGACGAAGGCCCCCGCCCGTCCTATGGCGATCACCAGCTGGGCGCGCTCGCCGAAGAGATCGCGCGCCTCCTGTGATGGCGTGACGACGTACACGCTCAGGAAGAGTAGCACCACCAGCAGACCGAGGATGGGCAGCATCGTCCGCAACTGCTGGCGCAGATAGGCCTCCGCGCCAAGGCGGATGCTCTCCCATACCTCCTGCATCTCCTTGGTGCCCTTGTCCCGGCGTACCGTGTCCCGCCAGAGCCAGAGGGCGTAGAGGAGTCCGACGAACGCTACGACGATGACTCCCCAGAGCATTGATTGTTCGATGACGCTCAGTTCGCTCACGGCAACCTCCACTAACTAGGATTTCAGCGATGCTCAGTCAGCCGACTGGCCTCGCCTGTAGCCGAAAACGCATCCGCCGTCCAAAAAAGGGCGGCGGATCTTCACCTCGGTTGGGAATGGGAATGGCAAGGATTATACCCACCCCCACCATCTTGTCAAATCGTACTGGAACTCACCAGGCGATTCAGGACATCCCTCGACGACCGTTCTACCTGCTCGTGGATGGATCGGCCGTGGGTATCCATCGTCACGACCACCGGGAAGCCCTCAACGCGGATCACCCAGAAGGCCTCAGGGATGCCGAACTCCTCCTTTTTATAGACCGCCACCACCTCCTTCACGGCGTCGGCGATCAGGCTGGCCGCGCCGCCCACGGCGTGGAAGTACACAGCTCCATACTCCTGGCAAGCCCGGAGCGTCTGCGGCCCCATCCCTCCCTTGCCGATCACCCCGCGCAGGCCGAAGTGGGCGATCACGTCCGCCTCGTAGGGCTCTTCGCGGATGGAAGTAGTCGGTCCAGCGGCGACGAACTCCCACTGCCCGTCCTCTCGCTGGCGGACCACGGGACCACAGTGATAGATAACGCCACCGTTCAGCAACCGCTTGAGCTCCTCATAAAGAGCCTGCTCACTCGCTGGCACCACCCCGGCCCGGATGAAGTTTTCGACCATATACTTGTGGGCCGCGTCCCGACCGGTGACGATCAGGCCAGATAGATACACCGTGTCCCCAACGTGGAGGGCACGGACCGCCTCCTCGGGGATCGGTGTCTCCAACTCATATGTCGCCATCTCTGCCTCCTAAGACCTAACACCGCAAAGGTCGCCCGAGATACAAGAGGTAAAAAACCTCGTCCCGCTGTACACCCTCTGCAATCAACCGTACACGACCTCGCCGTCCCGGACCTCCATCCTCGCCCGGCGGCAGGCCCAGCACATGTAGGCCACCGTGACGAAATAGCAGGCCGGGAGGCGGTGATAGGCCCCGATCTTGACCCCCAGCACCGTGGTCTTCCCGCCGAAGCCCATCGGACCGATGGACAGTTCGTTGGCCTCCTCCAGCAGTCGCTGCTCCAGCGTGGCCAACTCCGGCACCGGGTTGGTATCATTCAGGGGGCGGAAGAGCTGCTCCTTGGCGCAGACGTACCCACCCCCCCGGTCGGCACCGACGGCCACACCGAGAATCCCCGGCGCGCACCCCTTCCCCTGGGCCCGGTAGACCGCGTCCAGGACCACCCTCCGCACCCCCTCAAGATCACGCCCCGCTTTCAACGGCGCGTAGGGGAGTTTGTACTGCGCGCTCACGTTCTCACTTCCACCCCCTTTGAGGAGAAGGTCTACACGAAGAAACTCCTCCTCCCACTCCTCGAAGTGGAAAGATGGGAAACTTCGCCCCAGGTTGTTGCCGCTGTTGCGCCCGGTGAGAGGGTCGACCGCGTTGGGACGCAGATAGGCTCGACGGGTCGCCTCGACCACCGCCCGTTCGATCTGCTCCCGCAGCGCTCGGGTGCCCATCCCCCGCGGGTGGTAGACGTAGAAGATCGGCAGGCCCGTGTCCTGGCAGATCGGAGTGGATCGTTCCCGCGCCAGTTCCACGTTCCGGAGGATCGCCTCCAACGCGCCAGCGGCCGCTGTCCCCGGCTCCTCCCGCTCTTTAGCGGCGCGCAGAGCCGACTCCACGTCGGCTGGCAGGTCCGTCGCCGCCCGGCGGACCAGTTCGACGAACGGCTCGACCAGGTTCTCCATCTCGCGCTCCTGATCTTCGGTACCCACGAAACACGGAACACGCAACACGTCCCTTTGTTACGTGTTGCGTGTTCCGTGAGAGTTACGGCTTCGGGATCGCCAGATCCTCCGGCCCCAGGTCAGAGAGTTTCAGGTTAGGGTTGGTTGCCTGAATCAACTCGTGGATGATCTGGGCGTACTTGACCTTTTCCCGCGCCTGCCAGGCCAGGAGATCGGGGCTGGTCCACGGCTTGTACCACGCACCAGGCCCCGCCGCCAGCGCCGGCCCCGGTTCGATCTTGAAGTAGCAGGGAGCACAGACCCGTGCCATCTCCGCCCCCTCGTAGAACCGGTTAAACCCACCAAAGGAGTCGGAAAGGTAAATGTGCAGATCCATCGGGATGTCAATGGCCTGGCGGATGGAGGCCAGTTGAGGGAGGGAGAGATCGCCCAGCGGGTTGAAGGTGGAAGCCCCCAACATCTGCAACACCTTGCCCCCGGCCGCGGAAGCATGGCCCGCGAAGATGCTCACCTTGAAGACCACGTCGTCGGGGATGTCGCCGGTCTTCTTCAGTTGGTTGACCAGCCAGAGAAGGCCTTCGTCGATGACCAGGAAGCCCCGGAACCCGATGTCGATACAGCGGAGGAACTCGGCGATGACGAAGGACAGCTGATCGGAGCCCCGGTAGCGGAGACCGGAGAGGCCGCCCTCCGGCGTCACCAACTGCCGTCCGACGTCCCACCCCGAGCGCGGCCCCGGGGTGATGATGACCTCCAGTTTGGCGTCCGCCGCCATCTGGGCGAAATCCCGCAACTCGGCATCGTCCAGCAAGGTAGAACCCATCACAGTGGAGATCAGCCGGTGAATGGGAATCTTCCGCTTGTCCATCTCATCGATCAGGGCCTCCAACACCTGGGGGCGCTCCACGCCGGAGATCTCCATCCGGTAGTGGGCCCCATCCGGGAACCGCTTGGGGCTGTCGGGCAGATCGTAGGCATCCCGTCCCGGGATCCCAACCTTCTCCAGCATCTTCTGGACTTCGTGCAGACTGCGCATCACGCTCCCTCCTCGATCAAAGTAATGCAACACGGCTCAAAACGGCCCGTTCAAACGGTCCGGATAAACCTCCCCCCAGGGATAGGTGGGCGACGCCAGCGTTCCAACCACGGTCACCGCCATCTCGTTCAACTGCATCCAGGCCGGGACGAACTGGTCGGTCGTGTAATAGTGGGTCCGACCATCGTACGCGTCGATCAGATAGACCCCCGTCTCATCATACCCCACGGCGATGAAGGTGTGCTCCCATTGGACGATGACAGAGACAGAACCGTCGGCGGAGGTCCAGGACGCAACCTCAGGCCGGAGCATCCGGTAGGTCGCCCAGATGATGACCGGTCGACCGGCGGCCAACTCCGCTCGCAACCGCTCCATCCCCAGCCAGCGGTGCGCGCGGGCATCCAGGCCGTACCGGCGCAACGTATTGGCGACGGGCCGGGCGTAGACTCCATAGCCACCCGGAGGCAGGCTACCTGGCGGATCATCCACGTTCCCCACGAACCCTTCGTGGGGATTATCGGACTTAGGCAGGGATTCGAAGAAGGCCTCTTCTGGAATAGAGGTCCCCCAGAAAGCGGCTAAGTCCACCGCCGAACGGGCCTCGCAACTGAGAGGACGGATCTGTCGGTGTCCAACGACGCCGGGGACGTAGGCCGCTGTGGGCACATCGGGGTCAGCCCGGGCCGGGGTCACCCCTTCCATCAGCAACCCAATGACAATGACGGCGACAACGAACCGCAAAGGACGCAGAGAACGCAAGGTTTCAAGCATCGCTCCTCTGCGACTCGTGCGATCCCTGCAGCGGAATCCAACCATCCCAGAGAACCCGGCTTACGCTTCCTGCTCCAGCGCTGCAGCGATGGCCTCCGCTTCCGCCACTGCCTCCGGGGCAGCCTCGAAGACGGCAACCCCATCCAGGTCCGCCTCTATGATGCGGGGATTGGCAGAGAGGTAACCGATGATCGGCACCGGGCTGTGTTCGGCGATGAACGCCCGGTCCTTCTCCGAGCGGACCTTGTTTCCTACAGCGTACAATCGCTTCAGACCCAGGTCCTCGGCCAGTTCACGGATCAGGTCGGCCACCTCCAGGCTCCGTCGTCCCGGCTCGACCACCACCAGCATCACGTCGACCGCCTGAGCGGTGGCCCGGCCGAGGTGCTCTACCCCCGCCTCCATATCCATTATCATCATCTCGTCCCGGTAGAGCAACAGATGGGTCACCAGAGCCCTCAGCAATGCGTTTTCGGGACACATACAGCCGGAACCGCCCGCCTCGATGGTCCCCAACTTCAACAGCCGCACACCACGGTGGGAGATACTGAATCGATCCGGAATATCGTCCACACGGGGGCTCAGGCTGAAGAAGCCGCCGTAAGAACCCGGCTTCGCGCCTGTGCGCTCGTAGATCAGGTCCTCCATTTCGGCGATGGGGGTCAGTTTCTCCGCCAACTCCGGGGGGACACCCAACGCGCCTGCCAAGCCCCCTGCCGGGTCAGCGTCCACCGCGATGACAGTGCGACCGCGCTGGGCATAGATATACGCCAAAAGTGCAGCAAGGGTGGTCTTCCCTACCCCACCCTTGCCAGTGATCGCCAGTTTTCGCAACGCCGCCACAGCACCTCTCCTTGAGCTCCACTCCGATTAGAGTCCACCCCGCCCGATTGTATCACAATTTCCCCAGACTGCCCAGAGGGCCAGGCGGAACAACCGACTTACTCCAGCACTCCCCTCTCCCGCAACACCGGCCGGGGGTCCACCACATTCTTGTCCAACTCCGCCGTCTTCTCCCCCAGACCGAAGGCCAACGTCATCAACTGGGTGATGTAGAGAACGGGGATCTCGAAATCGAGCCCCATCTGCTTCTGGCGACCCTCGATGTTCACCTGGCAGAGCGGGCAAGCGGTGACGACGAGGTCGGCTCCATAGGCCTTCGCACTCTTCAGGATCTTCGCGGAGAGTTCCAACGCCAGCGGCGTCTGGGTGATCCCCAGGCTGGAGCCACAGCAGTCGGTCTTGGCCGACCAGTCGACGGGCTCCGCTCCCAGCGCCTCGATCACCTCGTCCATACAGGTGGGGTTCTCCGGATTCTCCGCGCCGGTGTACTTGGGCGGCCGAGTGGTGGCACAGCCGTAATAAGAGGCCACCTTCAGCCCCTCCAGCGGCTTCTGCACCCGCGCGCGGATGGCGTCCGTCCCCGCCCTCTCCAGGATCATCTCCACCGCGTGCATCACCCGGACCGTGCCCCGGTACTCGTAGCCGATCCGCTCGTTGACCTTCGCCGCCAACTCAGGGTCCCGCTCCATCTCGTAGGCACCGGCTCGGAACCGCTGGTAGCAACCCAGGCACGGGGCGACCAGTTCCCGCAGCCCCATCCGCTCTACGAGGGCCAGATTGAGAATGGAATAGTATCCAGCCAGCACGGGGTCGGTGGTGTGGGCCGGGGTGGAGCCACAGCAGATCCATCCCCGCGGCACGACCAACTCGATCCCCAGCGCTTCGCACACGGCGCGGAAGGTGTGGTCGTACTCGGTGGCGGTGGATTCCAGGGAGCAACCGGGGTAGTAGCCGATGGTGTTCTGCTGCACCTCGATCTGTCGGACGCGCCGGGGCGGCCGCACGAACTCGGGCAGGAGGCGAATCTTCCCCTTCAGGATCATCTCCATCCCCAGGTCCATATCCTTCAAGGGCTGTAGGGTGAGCACGTTCATCGCTAACATCAACCCCGCCTCGTAGAGACGGCCCATCGCCCCGATGCTGCGCAGGAAGATCTGAGTGAACAGTTCCACCTCCCGCACCGGCGGTTTGATCCCCCGCTTGCGGGCTTCGATCCGCAGCGTGTCCATCACCCCGGCGACGTCGATCCCCTGCGGACAGCGGGTCGTGCAGGTGACACAAGCGGAGCAGACCCAGGGAGTCTTCGCCTTGAGGACCCGTTCGTCGTCGAACTGGATCGCCCGCATCACCTGATGCGGCAAAAGGTCCATATGCTCCGCCACTGGACATCCGCTGGAGCACTTCACACACTGGTAGCAGAGATACGGGTTCGACCCCGTGTGCTCCTCAACGATCTCTGCCAGCGTTTCCGTCGCTACTCGGTCTCTTGTCGCCATACTCGTCTCCCAATCCACAATCCGAACGTCACACCTCGGGTCTCGGCAACAGTCCCGCCCCTTCGACGATGGGCTTCACCGCTTCCTCCCACTCGATGGCCATGATATGCACGCCGGCCACCCCTTCGATCTCTTTGATCTCCTGGATCTGTTCGATGGCTATACGGATACCCTCCTGCCGCCAGGCCTCGCGGCGGGCCTTCTTGTCCTCCTTGGGGATACCCTTCACCGCGGCCTGCATTCGCTCCACATACTCATCCGCCACCAGCATCCCCGGGACCTTGTCCCGCATATACCGGGCCGCACCGGCGGACTTGAGCGGGCCGATCCCGGCCAGGATGTAGACCTTTTCGTGGAGCCCCATATCGACCACCCGCTTCATAAACTCGCGGAAGCGGTCCATATCCAGCACGATCTGGGTCTGGATGAAGTCTACTCCCGCAGCGACCTTTTTTGCCAGCCGGTAGGGACGAAACTCGAAGGGGTCGGCAAAGGGATTGATGGCCGCACCGATGAGGAACCGGGGCACCACTCCCTTGATCTCATCCCCGCACTGGAACCGGCCCTCATCCCGCATCTCCTTGACCATCCGGATTAACTGGATGGAATCCAGATCGTGGACGTTCTTGGCGGTCGGGTGATTGCCGAAACTCTGATGGTCCCCGGTCAGGCACAAGAGATTGCGGACCCCCAGCGCGGACGCTCCCAGCAGGTCGGCCTGGATCGCCAGCCGGTTCCGATCCCGGCAGGTCATCTGGACGATCGGTTCGATCCCCTCCTGCATCGCCAGCACAGCGGAGGCGATGGAGGACATGCGGACGATGGCGGTCTGGTTGTCGGTGATGTTGACCGCGTCCACCACCCCTCGGAGCAGGCGGGCCTTGTGGCGGATGACCTCCGGGTCGGCGCTCTGAGGAGGGCCCAACTCGGCCGTGACCGCGAAGTGCCCAGCGCGCAGGATCTTTTCCAGGTTGCTGCCAGACTTGTAGCCGTTCGTTCGCTCTTCAGCCATTGGTCCACCTCACTCCGTATGGGTCAGCCGCAGGTCTTCCCGCACGATCTTGCGCGGGCCGCCATCCCGACTCTTCGACCAGTTCTTCGGCGGCTGGATCTCCAGCAGTCGCTCCACCTGCCCGAAGGCGATCGCCCGCTCCCAGATCAACTGCCAGGCGCAGGGGATGTCTGGGTCCACCTCACAGACGCCGTTCTGGGAACCACCGCAGGGGCCGTTGAGCAACTGCTTGGAGCAGCGGGCGATGGGACAGATGCCGAAGGTAAGGCCCAGGATACAGTCGCCGCAGGCCTGACATCGCTCCTCCCACACTCCCTGCTCCATAGGCAATCCCAGGAACGTCGTATTGAGGCCGGGCAGGGTCAGCACGTCGGGGAACCGCTCGTTCATCGCCTGCACGCCGATCCCGCAGGCCAGGCTGAGGACCGCGTCGTAATCCTTCAGCCGCGGCTTCAGCGGGTCGATGTACTCCCATTCGCACTGGCGCTGCACCGTGACCTCATCCACCTCCATCGGGTGGCCCTCCAGTTTGCTCTTCATCCGCAGCGCCGAGGCCAGAATACCGACCTCCTTCTCGCCACCCGCGAAACAGACAGTCACGCAGGTGCCGCAACCAGCCACCAGCACCTTTCGGGCATCGCCCAACAACGCCATGATCTCTTCCAATGGTTTCTGCTCACCGACAATCATCGCTTCCTCCGTACAACAGTATCACGCCTGACGCCTGACGAATGACGAATGACGTATGACGTATGACTTATGCCGTACACACATCACCCATCACGCAATGGATTCGGTCCCAACTCCTGCACCCTTTTCGTCATCTCCTCGACGTGCTCGGCGAACTGTATCGCCATCGCCGAAGAGAGGTTCACCATCTGTATCCGTTCGCCACCCAGCCCGATCTGCTCCAGCAGGTCGGCCACGAACTCCACTCTCCGCTTGGCGTTGACATTACCTTCCAGGTAATGGCACTCCCCTTCCAGTCAACCGGCCACCATCAGGCCATCGACGCCGCGCTCGAAGGCGTGGAGCATCTCCACCACCTCCACCCGGCCAGAGCACGGAACCTCGATGATGCGGATACTGGGCGAATAGCGCAACCGCATCGCTCCGGCCAGGTCTGCGGCGGCGTAGGCGCAGTGGCGGCAGCAGAAGGCCAGAATTTTCGGTTCGAACGGTCCTTGCTCCCCCATCTCCACCTCCCGATCAGCGACCAGCGGGTCGGCCGTCGAGCGCGCTCGGCGTTTGCTGCACGAGCGCAGTCACCTTTGCCTCTATCTGCACATCCCGGTAATGGAGCAACTGGATCGCCTTGGCGGGGCATTCGGCGACGCAGACGCCACAGCCGTGACACTGGGCCGGCTCGATGTACGCCGCGCCGACGATACCCCCCACCCCGGTCAGGTCGGCCCGGATCTGCGGGACGCGGTAGGGGCAGATGCGCACGCAGGTCAGGCAGCCGACGCACTTCTCGGGATCCACCTGCGCCACGACACCGCCCACTTCCAGGTAATCCCGGCTCAGGATGGTAGCCGCCCGTGCCGCAGCCGCCTGTGCCTGCGCGATCGCCTCCCCCAGGAACTTCGGATAGTGCGCCATCCCGGCGAGGAAGAAACCGTCGGAGGGGAAGTCCACCGGGCGCAACTTCACATGGGCCTCGAGGAAGAACCCATCCAGGTCCACCGGCAACTTCAGCCGGGCCGCCAACTCCCTTGCCCCTTCCGAAGGCACCACCGGCATACTCAGCACCAGAAGGTCCGGCCGCAGGACTAGTTCGCGGCCCAGCGTCGGCTCCCAGACCCTCACCCTCAGGGTTTCCGGTCTCGGGTTGCCCTCCGCCCCACGCGACTCGAAACCTGAACCGTTAGAACCTGAAACGCCCACCTCAGGCCTGTGCTCATCATCGTACCGGATGAACATCACCCCCGCCCGCCGGGCCTCCTCATAGATGCGCTCTTTGAACCCGTAGGTGCGCATATCCCGATAGAGGACCGTGACCTCCGCCTTAGGGTTGCGCCGCTTAAGCATCAGAGCGTTCTTGAGGGCGGTGGTGCAGCAGATGCGGGCGCAGTACCGCTCCGCCGGTCCGACGCACTGGATCATCACCACCGAATCCGGCAGGTCCCTCCCCTCGGCCAGCCGTTGCTCGAACTCCTGCTGGGTGAGGATGCGCGGGTCGGTCCCATAGCCGTACTCCGGCCCGCGATACTCCCTCCCGCCCGTAGCGACGATCGTGACCCCGTGGCGGACCTCGAACTCCCCGTCCGGCCCCCGAAGACGGGAGGTAAAGTTGCCGACGAAACCACCGGTCTCTACCACCTCCGT
>DUEL01000112.1 GCA_011192125.1 Thermoflexia bacterium | reverse complement strand
TCCCGCCAGCCCCGCCTGTTTACGACGGGGCGGATCAGGTGTGTCCGAACTCCTGTCCAAACCCCGGTCGAAGCACATCCTCAAGGGTCAGCCGGCCGGTGGAGGGGAACAGCCGGGCCATCTGGGGGGCCGGCACTCTCCGTCCGTCCGCCAACACCCGACGGGGCGGCCCCTCGTCCACCACCCGCCCCTCCTCCAGCACCACCACCCGATCCGCCGCCCGCGCCGCCAGTTCCACGTCGTGGGTCACGATCAACACCCCCGCGCCGTCCGCCCGCCACTGGTCCAGCAACCGCAGCAGGCTTTCCTTCGCCCGATAGTCCAATCCCCGCGTCGGCTCGTCCAGCAGCAACACCTGGGGCCGGGTCACGGTCACCGCGCCGATCGCCACCCGGGCCCGCTCCCCCACCGAGAGGTCGCGCGGATAGGCGTTCGCCATAGAGGCCAGCCCCAGCCGCTCCAGCAGGACCTCCGGCGGGATCGGCGGGCGATCCAACAGGCCGTGGTTGGCGAGGGTCACTCGCAACTCCTCCCTCACCGACTCGGCGAAGAGCAGCGCCCCCGGGTCCTGCGGCAGATACCCCGCTCGCTTGCAGATCGTCGCCGGGTCTGCGCCTGTGATCTCTTCTCCCGCGAGCCAAATTCTCCCCGCCTGCGGCTTGAGCAGCCCCACGATGCATCGGAGCAGCGTCGTCTTCCCCGCTCCGTTGGGTCCCATCAACACCACTCGCTCCCCTGCCCCCACCTGCAGGTGCACGCCCCGGAGGACCTCCGCGCCGTCGTAGGAGAACCGAAGGTCCTCGACCACTAGGAGAGGTTCGTGATTCGTGGTTCGGGGTTCGTGGAGGGGTGTGAGGGGGAGTCTCTTCGCGAACGGTCGCGCCTCCTCCACCGTGACCGGCAGCGGCTCCCAGCCCAGGGCCTGGCCCAGCGCTACCACAGGCGGGACCAAGGGGACGTCCCGCAGCACCTCGCGCGGCGGCCCCACCAGCGGAGGACGTCCCGCATCGGTGAGGTAGACCATCCGGTCGGCATACGGCAGGACCCGTTCCAGCCGGTGCTCGGCCACTACGACGGTGATCCCCAGGTCCTCCCGCAGGCGGGCCAGCAGGTCCAGCACCTCCTGAGCCCCGGTGGGGTCGAGTTGGCTCGTCGGCTCGTCCAGCACCAGGATGGCGGGTTCCAGGACCAAGGCCGCGGCGATGGCCACCCGCTGCATCTCCCCGCCGGAAAGGGTGTGCAGCGGTCGGTCCCGCAGCGGGGTTAGCCCCAATCGGTCCATCACCTCTTCCACCCGCGCCCGCATCCGGGCCGGAGGCACGCCCGCGTTCTCCAGCGCGAAGGCTACCTCTTCCTCTACCCGGTCGGTGGCGAACTGCGCCTCTGGGTCTTGGAAGACGAACCCCACCCACCGCGCCAGGTCGCCAGGGCCGGCGGTGCGGGTGTCCGTCTCTCCTACCCACACCCGTCCCCCGAACCGGCCGCCGCTCGCGTGGGGGACCAGGCCGTTGATGCAGCGGAGGAGGGTGGACTTCCCCACGCCGGACGCGCCAGAGACCAGGACGAAGGTCCCCGGCGGGATCTCCAGGGAGACGTCGCGGAGGACAGGGGCGGACGCGCCCGGATAGGTGAAGGTCACGTGGTCGAAGCGGATGGGGACCGACCTCCGGGCCGAAAGGGATGGACGGTGTGTAGAGGAGGATGTGGGGGGAACAGGTCGCAGGGCTGGCGGGGTCAGGAGCGCCGGGGCCGCCAGCAGGGCCAGACCTGCCCCCACCAGCGGGTCGAAGGGGGGA
>DUEL01000111.1 GCA_011192125.1 Thermoflexia bacterium | reverse complement strand
GGCCGCTGGCGGTCGAGAGGGTAACCGAGAAGACGGC
Source organism: Thermoflexia bacterium (assembly GCA_011192125.1). GTDB lineage: Bacteria > Chloroflexota > Anaerolineae > B4-G1 > DUEL01 > DUEL01. The sequence goes on along the minus strand of DUEL01000111.1, from coordinate 1,880 downwards.
ATCAACCGTCCCGGCATCTCCTTCAACGACCGTCACGTCGGAGATGGACAGTTGAGGCATAGGCGATGGAGACAGACACGTCTCTAGACTGACATCATCAATCCAGAAAGTTGTCGAGTTCGAAACGTCGTTTGTGACGTAGAAATAGAGTCGCACCGTCTGTCCGGCCCAGGGAGTCAGATCCAGATTCGTCGAGCGGAGCCATTGCCCTTCCAGATCACCGTCACTGTGGCGTTGGACGTAGCCCAATAGTGTATCGCTGGTATCACGGACCTCCGCGTAGAGGAAATCCCAATGGAAACCCGAGTGGCTGGGGGTTTCATTGGTCTCCATGTAGAACCAAAAGGACAGATTGGCACGGGCTGCGTCGGCCGGGATGGAGATGGTCTGGTAGGCATACTCGTTGCAACTGGTGCAGTTGCCGATGCGCATAGACCAATTGCCCGAGTGGGCGCGGGAGTTGTCCCGGGTGGAATTGGCCGAGGTTGTCCAGGTGCCGGCCGACTCGAAGCCGCTGTCGGTGACCTGCTCGCTGCAGGAGGCTCCATCATAGGTGGGGGATTCCGTCGTGATCACCAGGCTGTACTCCTGGGGGAGAGTGCTCGCCTTATTCCCTCGGACACGCACGGTGCAGTTGCCGACCGGAGGATCGGTGATTAAGACTTGCTCGATGTTATCCCGAATGTTGACCCCCGTCGTGGCGTCATTTTCCGGATTGGAGGGATCGAGGACCCAGGGGTAGTACGTCGTGGCCCCACAGGTCACCTCCAGGTCTAGATCGTTGATGATCGCTCCGCTGGAGTAAGCGGCGGCAGCCGGGTCGTCCCAGGCCAGGGTAGCACGCAGGTACTTAGTCCCGGCCGGAACGGTAACGGGGTAGGTATCATCCTCGCCCGTGGTGATCTCGGCCTCCTGCCACTTGCTCGTGTCGTGGATCAGGTCCACGGCGGCCGGGCCCCAGACGCGCCCATAGCCGTAACTGTAATCCGGCCCGGGGTTTCCCAAGTCCTTGGCCGTGTGGGCCAGGATCGCCCGGATTGTCGAGTTCAGGGGCTCGTTGTCCGAACCGATGTCTGTGTGGTACTGCTCGAGCATAAGGGCGATGATCCCTGCCACGGCGGGGGTAGCCATCGAAGTGCCGCACATCGTGGTATGGGCGCTGTTCCCTGGGTAGTCGCACGAGTAGATCCCCCCCTCTCCGATCCCGTGACTGCTGGAACTCGACTCACAACCTGGCCCGGAGACAATCGGTTTCATCCGTCCGTCATCACAGGGCCCCCAACTGGAGAAATATGTCATCGCGTCAAAGTCAGAGTTGAGGGCGCCCACGGTGACGGGGTTCTTGGCGCAGGCCGGCGGCGGGGTCACTCCATAGTTCGAACCACAACGCCCCTTGGGAAAGCCACCGGAACGCTCGTTCCCCGCTGCCCAGACGATGATATACTTGCCGTTGATTCCGCTTGCCTCGCCGTCGTTACGCACTATCTGGTCAATGAGGCGCGAACTGACCCCGTAATCCCCTTCGTAGGAGCAATCATAATTGTTCAAGGCGATGTTAGACCCAATGGAATTGGTAGCCATGTCGGAGACATGACCACCCGCACCGGTGTTGCGAGCGTTAGTGTAGTCGGTCAGCATATCGCCATAACTGTCTCTGAAGAGGGTGCCGCTTCCTGGAGTGAACCCAGCGGTAAGGATCCAAGCACCCGGGGCCATCCCCTCGGCACGGGAGACCGCAGACCCATCGCTGGCCACGGTGCAAGCCACGTGAGTGGGGTGGGCGCTGAAGGAGTCCGAGTCGATCGAACCGATGTGATCGTCCAATTCGACGTGGCTGACGTTGGCCCGACCAGCATCAAAAACGAAAACATCCACACCGC
>DUEL01000110.1 GCA_011192125.1 Thermoflexia bacterium | reverse complement strand
TTGGCACTGCGGGAGGTGAAGGTGGATGTGGTACAGGGGCGGGTGGTGACGGTGGAGCCGTACCCGGTGTTCGTGCCGCTGTTTCGGCAGGTTCCGGTGTTGCAGGAGGTCACCTTTGGGGTGTTCGTGCCGGTCTGGCCACCGGAGGAGGTGGGGGAGGTGACGTCGCTGCCGGTCCTTCCCCCGCTGGAGGCGGTGCCCGCACCGGAGTCGGCGCCCGACTGGCCACTGGTACCGGAGATGCCGAAGGAAATGGTGGGGGAGCGGACCACGCCCATCCTGGGCCGGTGGTTGAGGGAACGTCGGAAAGCAGGGCGGGCGGTGGGACGGGTCGTGGAGGTGGCGCGGCGGGGTGTCCCACCGCTGAAGGCGGACCGGCGGAAGTGGCCGGAGGTGGCGGTGGAGAGGGTGAGGGCGGTGGAAGAGGTGGGAGAGGGGAAAGTGTCGTTTCTATGGACGCCGTTCGCGCTCCAGCGGTCGGAGGAGAGGGAGGAATGGGTAGAACGGGCACGGCGGGTGGTGGAGCAAGGCGGGGTGTGGGCGTTCGTGGACGTGCTGCCGACGTCGATGGCGGGGCACTGGCTGTACCGGTTCTTTCCGGAGGTGTGGGAGAACGAGGAGACGCGGACGTGGGACGGGGCGCGGATGTACAACTTGTTGAAGGAGGCGGGGTTTGAGGTACGGTTGGCGCGGCGGAGCTTCTACCAACCGGTGCGGTTAGGGGTTGCGCTGGAGATGGCGCGGGAGAGGGAGGCAAGCCCCCAGTTGCGGGTCTTGCCGGAGGAGGTGTACGCGGCGGGGCTGGCGCGGCTGGAGGAGGTGGTGAAGGAAAAGGGGGAGGAAACGCTGACTGGCTCGGAGTTCTGCCTGGTGGAGGTGCTGGCGGAGCGAAAGTGAGGGGTGGCAGAGCGAGTTGACAAGTTACTCTCGCTGTAGTACAATGGGGCCAACCATTGGGGGAAACGGGAAGAAATCCGTGCCGATGGCCGTTTGCACCTTAACGTGGTGATCCGTTGTTAGAGCGGGGACGAGGGGAAAGGAAAGAGCCATCCCCCACTGCCGCCAAGCACGTCGGGATGGCTCTCGAACCGAGTCTCCGCGCGTGAGGCTACGGGCCTCTCTGTCGCGCAGAGTTACTCGCTGCGGGGCCGACGGGCGACAACGGTTGTCAATGACTGACACCGGCTGCCCCACCCGTTAGCCTCACCCCGGCTGCTCCATTTTTTACCATACCCCCCTGAAAACCGCAGGTTGCCCCTGGACGCTGACACGCTCTCAGGAAAGGAGGCGTGTCAGATGTCCATAAGTCTATCCTCCCGGCTGAGCAATTCCATATTCCCCATCCGTGCACGGCGTGCACGGTCTTCCCGCGTCCCCCGCCTGCCGGCTCGGCGTCGGACCTCTCCGGACAGGGAGGTGGTCCGATGATCGAGCAGGTCGGCATCGACGAACGGCGGCGGGGGTTCTTCTGGGGCCCCAACGAACTGATCCGGCAGTGGGCTCCCCTCATCGGCCTCGACGGCATCGGGCTGCTCATCTCGTACGACGTCTGGTGTGACCGACGGGAGGGGTCCGCCACCGAGGGGTATGCTTTCCCCACCCGCGACCAGGAGGCCACTTTCTACGGCATCCGCAAGGAGACGTTAGGGGTGCTGACCTCCATCCTTGAAGCGACGGGGTGGCTCCGGGTCGAGCGGGTGAGGCGGCCCGTGGGCCGCGGACGGGGCGGTGGCGGTGTCGTGTACCGGCAGAAGAACCTGTACCGGCTTCTCGACCGGGACTGGGAACTGACGCCGGACGACGTGCTGAACGTGCTGCGGCTGGCCGACGAGGACCCCCGGGTCTTCAAGCGCATCCGCCATCTGTTCCGGCCCGATTTCCAACCGATCGACGGGAAGGACAACCCGTGGAAGGTCATCCTTCCTCAACTCCGTCAACACCCCCTTTGGCAGAAGTTAGCGGCGCGGGAGCGGGCCCACGCGGCCAACATCCGGCGCCGCTTTGACCATCAGAGGGAAGACCCCCAAGAGAACCGATCGTCCATATCAAGGACCGCCGGTTCGGAGGAGGAGTCGAACCGGTCGTCCATATTACGGACCACCGGTTCGGAGGAGGAATCGAACCGGCAGTCCATACCAGTGACCGCCGGTTCCAACCGGTCGTCCATATTACGGACCGCCGGTCAACCGGTCGTCACTGGTAGGGACGGTAAGCATGATGATGCTGATGATGAGGCCGACGAGGAGGATGAGGATGAGGTTTTCCGTCTCTTCGCCTCGCTGGCCGGGCACGATACTTATGAACCTTCCACGCGAGACGTATCGGCCCTGAGGGCCCTGCGGGCCGAAGGATATACGACCGCCGAGATCCTGGCCGGCATCGAGCGGGCCGTCGCCGGAGCCAGGGCGCGCGGGACGATCCCCCGCCAGTTCACCTATTGCGTCCCCGCCGTCCGGGACGTTCCCCCACAACGGCGGATGCCTGCCGCCAACCCGGCCCCGGCCGTGGGGCGGGCTGCCGTGCCCGTGGCTGCCGTACTACCGGGTTTCTCCGCCGTGCCTAGCCGGGCCGCCGCGCCCGCCGCCGCGCCGTCGGATTCGCAGGCCTCGCCCCGTGCCACCGGGCGAGCCCTCCCCGAACTTCCGGCCGCCTCGCCGGACCCGCTTGCCTCCACTGTTAACGCGCTGGCCCGCTTTGCCGAAGGGCGGGGCCTGGCGCTCGATGAGGCGACCCTGCGTGACCTGGCCCGCCTGGCCCAGGACTTCGACGAGGTCGCCGCGGAGCACGGGAGCTCCGGCCTCGACTGGGTCCAGCGCGCGCTGCGGAAGGTGGACAGCCGAGTGGCGCAGCCCGCCCGCTACGTCCGCGCCATCCTGGAGGACTGGGAGCAGGAAGCCTGCAGCACACTGAGACAGGCTGCCTCTCTACCGCTACCGGAGCAGGAAACGGCCGCAGGGGAGCCGTCGAAGGAACAGGAGGTGCTCTGGAGAAGGGCGCTGGAGGCGCTCCGGCTGGAGATGACGGCGAGCACCTTCAACACCTGGTTCGCCCGCAGCCGACTGCTGGACCTGCGCCGGGAGGACGAAGGGACCGTATGGGTGGTGGGGGTCCACAGCCAGTACGCTAGGGAGTGGCTGGAGGCCCGCCTTCTGCCTGTCCTCGAGCGTGTCCTCACCCAATTGATCCCCGAGACGACGGGGGTGGAATTCGTCGTTCCCGAGGAAGGAGGGATGGACGATGCGTGATCGACCGGCTCGTCTGTTCACCGTCGGCGAGGTGGCCGACCTGTTCCAGGTCTCGCCGCGGACGGTGTTTCGGTGGATGGCCCAGGGGCGGTTGCCGGCCATCCGCGTCGGCAACATCACCCGCATCCGTCCGGAGGACCTGGAGGCGTTCTTCGAAGCGCACCTATCGACCCAGACGCGGGGGCGGCCGGGGCAGCGGAGGGAGGTGGGGGGATGATCTTTCCGGATCTCACCTCCCCGCTCCGGCCCGTGATCGCTGCTTTCTACCGCACCACCTACCGCATCCGGCCGGAATCAGGGCCGGGGGAGTGGGCTCGCGTGCTGCGCCAGCTGCTGGTCGGCGAGGGGCTGCAGGTGGAGCGGGCGACGGTCCTCCACCTCGACCTGGTGGTGGAGAAGCGGATCGGGGTGGCCATCCTGCCCTCGACGGAGGATCTGACCGAGGCGACGCGCTGTCGGATCCGGGAGGCGCTGGCCGCCAACGGGGGACCGGAGGTGGTGCTGCTGATGGCCTTCGTCCCCCGCCCCCGCCTGGGGCGGGTGGACGCGCCGTTGCACGTCGTGAGGGGGTCGGTTCGACGTGGGATGCAAGATGGAGCGAAAGATCGGCGCTGGCGTTGACGATTATCCCTGCCCCTCCGGGTCCTCCCGTGAGGCGTGGAGGAGTTCGTCGGCGGTGACGCCGCTTTCGGCCAGCGACCTGGAGAGGCGAAGCACCTGGAGGTACGCCTGCACCCGGCGGAGTTCCTCGTACTTCTCAGGCGCGATGAGGACACCGACGGGCTTCCCCCGTCGGGTGATGGGGCCCTCTTTGAGCCGCCTCAGCCAGTGGGAGAGGCCACGGCGGGCTTCGACGACGGAGATGTGTATCCTTTGCTTCACGCTGTGGGTCCTCACAGCAGGGGGCTATGCCCCGGCAGTGGGGCGGCTGCTATCCCTCCTGCGCCAGCCGCTCCATCACCCACATCCGGATCAACGTCTGATAGCCGATCCCCTTCCGAGCCGCGATGGCCTTCAGCCGCTCGATCACGTCCGGGTCCAATCGGAGGGAGATCTGCTTCTTCGGCGGACGGGCGTCCACGAAGGTCACCTCCACCGGCTCCGTGTCCTCCAAGAACTCCGTCGAGTCGTGGGTATCCCAGAACTCTGCCTCTTCCCTGTCGTCCTTGAACTTCGGCAACCGACCCATCTTCCACCTCACTTTTGCTCGAAGTACCGACGCTCGGCAGGGGACATATCCCAGGCCGTGATGATCCGGACCGCCACCCAGTCGTGTATCGGTTGCATACGCATTGTATACCGCGACGGGCATCTGTCAACTTGTGGAAGGCCCGGCGAAAGACCTGGCATACGAGGTATATCGAGGTGAAGACGGACAAGGGAGGGAGGAAGACCGGTGAAAGGCCTCTTACGCAAGGCCCATACCTCCGGCGACGATGCCGCCTTGGATTCGGCAAAGGGGGTGCAAGATGATGCTGCCTGTTGAGTTCTCCGCGACAGGGACCCTCGCCCTGGTGGGGATCGCTGCCGTTCTCCTGGGCTGGCTGCTGGCCCGCGTCGGGAGGGCCTTAGGGGTGCTTCTGCTTGCCGCTGGCGCGGTGGCCCTGGTGGGCCTCCTGGCTCTGACGCTGTTTCACCAGAGCCGGGCCACAGCCGCAACGGCGACCGCCGCAGCGGTGGCCACTACGGGGCAGGCGGTGAGCAGCGTCGCCGTGACGGTGCTGGCGGTGCTGCTGCTGATCGCCGTCCTCGGCGGCGGAGGGGTGATCGGCTACCTCTACCTCCGCCTCCGCCGGGCCGAGCGGCAGGGCCGTTGGCTCCCCGGCCCCAACGCACGCTGGGGACGGGCAGGAGAGATGCCATCTGTCCC